>JBPOHM010000362.1:0-7073 GCA_052035585.1 Bacillota bacterium | reverse complement strand
GCTATACGATATGAAAAGCCGTCCTGAATATGAAGCTAATCTATTCGCATCTGAGATTCTTCTACCGGATGATGCTATTTTTTCTTATGCACATGAAGGTTACGATATTGAACAAATCGCACGGATACTTTATACCGACATAAATTTAATCGCCCTAAAAATGGCTTCTATGAATTCAAGAGGATACCAATTTAGAACTGTTTATGACCCAAAATCTGATTTTCTAAAAAAATAAACAGAGTATTTTCTTCATTGAAAAGCTCTGTTTTCTATTTGACACCACCAACTACAAGAGCGATGTGGTTGCGGTAGGTATTGCTTATCTCTCATAAGTATCATAACAAAACTGATGGCCTCATTAAAATGTCGACAGTTTTAATATTTACCCTATTTTATTTAATATGTATGAGCCATCACATAAGGATTGTTCTTCACGTTCCCTCTCATCTTTAATAAAGGAAGCCCTATTTTCTAAAATCTTTAATATTTGTACAGTCCACGTATTAACCTGATCTAATTCAATCATCAATTAAATATTCCTTTCATTTGTCATTTCCATAGGAAAAATCTCAAAAATCCATTAAATATCTTGATAATAGAAAATAAAATCGAAAACCTCCACAGCTTTTTTATATTTCAATCCGGATATATAACAAAGTCTATCTGTTGTTGATACAATTCCCTTTATCAAGTAATCCTCCAAATGGTCATGGAAGCAATTCAGCTACAAAATACCTACCACCATTTTCTACTTTAACTTTTTCAATCCAAAACGAGTTTTATTCTTTATCATTAATTCTTTCCATTCAATATTTTCTACTTAATACATATGAACAAAAGTAAAGAAAAGGCTCTAAAAATACCATAGATCCTTCCGTAACAACATTTCAAATCTGCTGTTACTCCCTTTTTTTAATCTCTATTGTCAGAATGTTAAGCAAAGACGAGTAAAAGCTTGTTAGAAACAGAGATTAACAATGAAATCTCATTCATGCTTAGTTTCCATTTACTATAGCAAATATCTTTGCATAAGCATTTTCTAAATTTTCCAGTGACTCATATATTTCTTTGAGGATATCACTACTTAACTTAAAATCCTCTTGCAATTTTGCAATCAAATTATTCTCTTGTGAATGGAGTATACCATCAGACTTTAAGAGTGCAATCAATTCGATTATAATTCTTCTGATGCTTTCCGGTGTGCTTATTTCAAGAATCTTTTTAACAATTTCATCGTATTCTAATCTTTTAATAGTATAAGCATTTTCATCAAGAGCCATCTCCTGACGATATTCTTGTATGTAATTCTTCTCCTGCTCAGAATAATCATTATCTATATTGGCAGCAAAGTTACATAATTCTAAAAATAACTCCTGTTCTGGTTTTGATAAATACTTTAATAGCATGAAAATCCCTCCAATAAATTTTTTAAATTACCATTCTAATTTTTCATCCTCTTGGTATAAGGAAATTGCATAATCTATGAATTCCATTAGTTTCTCTTTATTTATTGCATCAATACTTATTCTGTATTTTGCTCCATATTTCATGTTCAGCTCAAGTGCCGTTATATCCATTCCCAGAAATCGGTCTTCATTCATATATGTATAATCAATATCTTCATAACGTGCAATAAATTTAGAAGTGCTATTTGCAGAATCCTTAACACAGACAGAGTCCACTGTAAGTACTAATCCGGACTTACCATTGCTTGAAATACTGGTGTCAGTTATATCTATCAAATCATCTTTTCTATACTTTCCTTGACAAATTATTTCTCTAGCATTGCTTACACGTGGAGCATAATCATCTCCAGGTGCATAACCAAATATTTCTTCGAATTTCCCCTTTAAAGCTGATTTAATATCGCTCATTTTTATATCCTCCATTTTTTTTAAGTTCTCGCAAGCTTTATAGTTTTCTTCATAAAATTCCTGTAACGTAAAATCATTTCTATAAAATTTCTCATAATAGTCATCAATTCTACAAATGATAGGTCGTTCATCATAAATACTGCATAATTTTGTACTACAATCAAAATATATGCAAACTCCATCTCCTCTATCTAAATGCTTATAAAGATCGCTTCTGCTCACAGCCTTACAACACAAACCACATCTTTCACAAATAAACACCCTCTACACCTGGCCTATCATCTGCAAGTATTTGTTTCCGTTTTCTAACACTTGTGCAGTTGCCTCCTCAAGTTCACCATTCTGTTTAAGTAACGATGTGTCCAGAACGGCTTTAATTGTTTGAGCAAGCTGTACACACTTATAAATGTCTTGCTGTTCAGCTAAATTATACTTCTCCCAATCCGTTCCTTTATGATTGATTGTATCTGCCATTTTTGAGATGTATTCTACAAAGTAAGAATCAAGCTTTTGCAACAATTCTGTAAGCTGTCCTGCCCGTGTAAATATTGCCTTTAAAGCCACACCTATATTCTTAGCTTGAGCTTTAAAAGCTTTTGCTTTGTCATAATTACCATAAGAATCATTCAAAGCTTTACGAGCTTGGCTGGCAAAAATAGCTCCTCCAATTGCAAGTGCTGGTCCCGCAACAATACCACCAAGAACAATCATGCCCCCCATCATTCCAAATCCACCAGCTGCAAGCGCACCCCCACCAAGCCATGCAAGAGTGGCATTGACTGCTGCTGCACCAGACAGAGTTCCCAAGGCAGTACCAGTTGTAGCTGTAACTATTAATCCACCTAATCCACTCATCACGACACTGTATGTACCATATGCCAGTAATGCCCCAGACCCAATAGCTGCAAGGCCATTGATAGCTATTTGTTTTGCTTCATATGCCGCCTCTTTAAGTTGTTTAAATCCTTCACTTGATGGATTAAAATTCTTCAGTTCTTCAATCCCTTGACTATTTTTCAAGTTAATATTCTTTATTTTCTCAAAATTCATAACAAAATCATTAACAGAAGTTGAAAGTATACGTATCTTCTCTTGACCTAAAGCCTCGATTGCTCCTTTTGTCTTATCCTTTGCCATCGTTATAAACTCTTCAGCTTCTTTAGCCATTGCTTTTGCCGCTTCATTAACTTCATTAGCTTCATTCATATCATTCTTTGCATCTATTCCTTTCTTTACCCCTGTAATAGCTGCAGCAACAGCAATTCCTCCAACAATAAATGGTATAGGCATGTCCATCAATCTCCTTTTATATTAATTTAATTTTTTTAGAATTCGAGTGCCATGTTTTTATTACGCATAAATGTGTCAAACTCATTAAAATCCTTAAATTGCAATGCTTTACCCATCTCTAATGCAATATTATTTAATGCCGTAGTAAACAACTCAAGATTATTACTTTCAGTTGATTTTTCAATCATTTCAAAACTTTGTTCAAAAAGAATTTGCCTATTTTTATAATGGTTATCAATTAGTATACTTAATTCTCTTCTTTGTTTGTTCATAGCTTCTAATGCGGCTTCTGTTAATGCATGAATCTTGTTTCTTCTTTCAATTGAAACTCTCTCCTCCTGAAGCACCTGTATAGCTGATTTATATATGGTGGAAGATGTCATATATCCAATCATTCCACCAATAACCGTTCCAACTCCAGGGAATATTGCTGTGCCGATTGCTGCACCCCAGCTTGCTGCCATCATTCCTGTCCCTTTTTCACCAAGCTCCTCTACAAGCTCAACTTCATTGATTTCACCTTTTGCATAACGAACAATTGATTTTCCGACTTGAAGGGATACCGTAGCTATCATAGCGGGCATATTGGTTTTTGAAAGATTTTGAAATATACTGTTGCTGCTTGTCTGCATAACTCCTTTTATAGCAGCTCCCCCTGCTCCTATTATGTAACTGGTACCAGCTCCTTTAGCTGTATCTATTGCTGTATCTTTTAAAGCTTCTTTAATCTCTTTTTCACCTCTTATTACACTGATAATGTTTTGTGAAACAGAAATTGTAGCTGAAATTACAGCACCGGTTTTTGCTTGTTCAATACCGGCACGATTAGCTGTTTCAGCCACATACTTTGCTGTAGCTAACTTGGCATGTTCTCTGAGAAACATTGCTTCTTTACTACTAATCCCGCTATTTTGAACATCTTCTGCAACCTGTTCAAACTTCCGTGCATTTTGTTCCAACAACTCCGCTTTTTCAAAATTCCCGTTTTGTCTAAATTCAGCCGCTTTTTCATGGAGTTTTTGAGCTTCTTCGGTTGCATACTTTTTTACATGCTCATATTGTTCAGAAGGAACTAAAACCTTGTTTCCTCTGTATTTAGCCCATTTATCTCCGGCAAGCTCTTTTGCCAATTTTTCTGAGCTTTCTTTAATTTCTTGTGGTGTTTCATATTTACCACAAAATTTCATCTGTGCACTCCACAAGGGCTGTCCATTAACTGTGATTGGATTTCCATCAATATCTACAGCAAGAACATCAATCCTTTGGTCATTCCCTAAACCCACATCGTTTGAGCGACTATACCTAATATCTCTACCCTTAATAATGTTTTCAGCATTCTCTTTGCTTACAAAATGCCTTTCTGCCGAGAAACCAGCCTGCTGCTTCAGATTTTGATACTCAAAATCAGGGTTCACTTTAGATTCCGATATATGTCTAAGTCCTTTTGATATAATATTTCCTGCTTCATCAACAGACCCTTTATATCCTTTTATGTATTCTGCTGAGGCACTTCCAAATTTATCAACAACATCTTGCGCACCAACTCCAAGTGCCGCATCTCTCAACCCATCATTCTTCTTTTTTTTCTCTTCCATCCAATCACTTCCTTTAAACAAATATCCTGCACTAATACTCGCAGCCATAAATTTCATACATTTTCTTTATGTTCAACATGATTTCTTCTCTAAAGCTTTGAGGTTTAATCACTTCCAAGTTATCACTCTGGCTTAACAACCACATTTTTATACCCATGCCAAAAACCTCAGCTTCGATAATTTTTTTCTCTCCATCTTCTGCAATAATCTTCGCTGTTGGCAGACGATCCAATACTGCTTCCAAAGAATGACCCCAAAACTTAAACTGGATTTTCATAAGTTCTCCGGAGTACATAAACTGAACTCTTTTTCGGAACTCTCCATCATTGAACTTGTCTTTGTATGGGATATTAAAATGCTGTTTTATACCCTTCAAATCTG
The DNA here is from genome assembly GCA_052035585.1 of Bacillota bacterium. Lineage (GTDB taxonomy): Bacteria > Bacillota > Clostridia > Tissierellales > Sedimentibacteraceae > UBA1535. Next base: position 1,933 of record JBPOHM010000362.1, on the reverse strand, counting down.
TAATTCGGTCTATACGAAAAGTGGTAGGGAAATCCTTACTTCCATCTGCCATAAAAGCTATTAGATAAAAATAGTATTCTGAAAACAATACAGCTACTGGCTTTACTAATCTTTCCTTTGTAATACCGTCTTGACGAGTATAATCAAACTGTATTATCTCATTATTGGTTATAAACTGTGATAGCTCCCACAGAATGGAAAACAGGTGTTTTTTATGCTGTAATGGCACATAGTGATGCAGCTCATTTCTTATCATGTTCTCAATCTTTTTACGATCATTTGGCACAACCTGTGTTAATAACTTACTGATAAGGCCATTGAGTTCTTCTTTACAGAAAGCACGGCTTTCCAATAGAATCTTACATAGTGCCATAACCTCTTCATTAGTGAGCCATTCTCTCTCAAAACGAACAAGGTAATAAACATTCCTAGTCTTATCATACTTTATTGCAACCTCATTTTCTGTCATATGTGTCTCCGCTAAATATGCACGAAGATCATCAATATCTCTCTGTATTGTTTTTTGAGTAACACCAAAAAAGTCCGCAAGCTGCGCTTTTTCTATAGCTTCGCCTTTATTTAGCCTCTCATAAATGCTCAGCAATCTAAAACCTTTATTCCCATTATAATCAATTCCTAAGTTCAAATCTTTCACCAACCTATTTACACGCTCAATATCATTATATCTGCCAAGATGGACATATAATGGGGTTCTTCAAGAATTTCTTTATAATCTTAGTTTTAATTCGTTGTTAAGTTCATCCGTATATATCTCAAGTATATTAAGTAACCTATCAGTTTCAGGATTTTTAATAAATACCAACAACAAACTCAGGAAAGTGTTCCATGATAACTTGGCTTTTTTATTCTCGACTTGCATGATGGTGTGTCTTGAAACTCCAATTAAGTTAGCCAGTTGCACTTGTGTTAACCCTAACTTGGTTCTTAGCATTGCTAAATTATCAGTCATATTGGTTAATACTTTTTCCCTCGCTAAAGCAACATTATTGTTTTCCAAAACACATACACCCCGCTAATCTAAATTTTACCAACATAAATAATATCATAAAATTTTACATTTTACTATACATATAGACAAAATGTTGAAAATAATGACTTTAGATAACCAATAAAAATAGGCCCTCTATGGAGCCAATCTCTACTGCTTCTCATTAATTTCTTTTACTCCACCGCCAAATGACCAATAATTATTTTCAATAAAATCGATAAACTTTTGTAGGAACTCATCCTCTGAACAGCTTTGAGGAACTGAAACACAGCCGTTTATTTCAATCTCCTTAATGGCTTTATACTCATCATCACCCTCAGAATCCATAGTCATTAATATCCTGTCTGCTGCTTTACGATATTTTTCTACTCTTTGATAATCTTCTTGGGTAGGATTTGAAATACGGGATAAATCCATGTTATCACTTAAATCTGCCAACTTAACTTTACAGGCTGTTTTATTCTCAAGAACCCTGCCAATGAAATCATCATAGTTTTCATTCTCACGCTTTGTCAGAGCATCTAATGCAATCAGAACTCCTTCAGAAAAACCTTCTTTTCTCAAATATTCAATAGTAATATCTGAATCCTCAATAACATCATGTAACACTGCACAAATTCTTTCAGTTTCATTTCTTCGCATAAACATGACCCGCAGCGGGTGAAGTATATATGGTAGCCCAGCCTTGTCCGTCTGTCCTTCATGCGCTTTAGCTGCAATACGAATGGCTTTATCAAGCATTTAGAACACCCCGTTTCTTCTTTTCAATAAAATTATACTGCAAACTATCTCTATAGTTTTTTAAACTCCTTATACTCCTCAAAAATCTGTTCAGGTTTTTCAAACTGCATTCTTCCGGGCTGAACATCAAACATATTCTGGATATCTACAAACGCACCCATAGCATTCAACGCAAGTGTAAGT
>JBPOHM010000026.1:0-9445 GCA_052035585.1 Bacillota bacterium | reverse complement strand
AGATTCACACCACTTATTTATAACTCATGGTAGGAAAATATGCTCTGCAAGAAACCCCAAATGTAGTGAATGTGTTATTAATGACTTGTGTGTATATTATATTAAACAGGGAAAGGAATAAATATCTATGTCAACTGTATATTATGAACATATTGATGTTAAAAAATTTAAGCTACTCCTTGCATATACGAAGGATAAAGTTGTAAGACTACATTTTAATACAGAGCCCTTATCAGAAAAGTGTTTTTTAAATTCTTTATATCACAATTTTAGAGATGTAAAAAAGAGTGATTTTCGAAATAACTTTGCTCTAACAATAGAAGAGTACTTAAATGGAAAATCAAAGGACTTAAGCTTGCCAGTAGAGCTAATAGGTACAGAGTTTAATAAGAGAGTATGGACAGAAATGATGAAAATTCCATATGGTGAATTAAGAACTTATGGAGAAATTGCAAAGGCTGTAGGAAGTGAAAAGGCCTCAAGAGCAGTAGGTAATGCAAATAATAAAAATAATATTGTTTTAATAGTACCTTGCCATAGAGTAATCGGAAGTAATAATAATCTAGTGGGCTTTGCTCCAGGACTAAAATACAAGGTCGAACTTCTGGAGATGGAAGGTCATAAAATAATAAAAAAGAACAATTCATTTTATGTAGACAGATAGAGAGGAAGCAAAATGTCAATAAATATAGTATTATTTGAACCAGAGATACCACAAAATACAGGAAATATAGCGAGAAGCTGTGCAGCCACAGGCTCAAGACTTCATTTAATTAAGCCTCTCGGATTTTCAATAAGTGATAAGCAGCTAAAAAGAGCTGGACTTGATTACTGGCATTTAGTTGATATAACTTATTATGAAGATTTGGATGAGTTTTTAAGAATTAATGGTGACAAGGAGATTTTTTTATCAACAACAAAAGCAAGTAAGTTCTATTCAGACGTTACATATCATGATGATTGCTATATAGTGTTTGGAAAGGAAACGAAAGGTCTTCCAGAAATCATGCATAAGCTATATCCTGAAAATAGGATTAGAATACCTATGATAGCAAATGAGCATGCAAGATCTCTTAATCTTGCGAACTCTGTTAATATAGTTTTATTTGAAGCATTAAGACAAAATAAATTTTATGATATGGTTTAACATGTAGAATACAACATTTTGCAGACATTATTTTAATAAGTTTAAATTGTTAAAAATTTATTTAATTAATGCTAAATCTATAAAAATAATTATAAAAATACTTGCAAAGTATGACAAAATTTTATATAATAAGAACGCAAAATTTAATAGATATGTTTTGGATGAAGTTTGCGGGAGAGACCGTTATAAGGCGCCGAAGGATTAAGTCATGTTAATAGCCAAATACATGGAGATGATCTCAGGCAAAAGGACCGTGAATGGACAACACTCTGGAAAGCATAGCACCGAAGGAGCAATTATTGTAATAAGAAACTCTCAGGTTAATAACAGAGCAAAAAGGCGACGAGCTTTTTTTGTTCTGTTTTTTAATTTAAAAATAAGTTGGTGAAAAATGAGCTTTATAATAATAACAAACAATGATATGGCTTATAACAAGTATAAGGATCAATATAATATTGAACTTTATGATTGCAGTATAAAGGAAGTAATGCTTAAGGTTAGAGATAGAATACATGAAGGCTACAAATTGTTGACACATCCTTTATCAAGCAGTATAAAACCTAATGAATCACTGTTTAAATCCATTATGATTTCTGATGAAAAATCAGTTCTTGATTATGATTCTTTATTAATTATCGAAAATGGTATAATGACATGTGATAAATTCAATAAAATTAAGTATAATATTGTTTATACTGATAGAATAATTGAAGACTTCAAATTAATTGATTTAACCGTGCTTGAAAGCGCGTTAAATAGGGTATAAATAAAGTACTCTTATATACAGTGTCAAATGACACACAAACGTTACAATATAAAAATACGGAGGTGACTTTTTTGAAGTTAGAGTTAGGATTAATTCACATTAAAGATATGCAATTTGCAAGTGAAAGTAAGCTTGAAAACGGTATTATCTATGTGAATAAGGAAGAATTAAGAAACATAATCTTAGAAGACAAAAACATAAAATCTGTTGACTTTGAAATTGCTAAACCTGGTGAGAGCATTCGTATAACTCCTGTTAAGGATGTAATCGAGCCAAGAGTTAAGGTACAAGGTCCTGGTGGATTGTTTCCAGGAATGATTTCAAAGGTTGATACAGTAGGATCTGGAAGAACTCATGTACTTCAAGGATCAGCAGTTGTAACAACTGGTAAGATAGTAGGTTTCCAAGAAGGTATCATTGATATGTGTGGTATTGGAGCTGAATACACACCATTTTCTAAGTTAAATAATTTAGTTATGATTTGTGAACCAGTTGATGGATTAAAGCAACACGATCATGAAAAAGCAGTTAGATTTGCTGGATACAAGGCTGCTATGTATTTAGGAGAGTTATCAAGAAATACTACTCCTGATGAAATTGAAACTTATGAAACTCCAAACATGATGGAAGGAATAAAATTATATCCAGAACTTCCTAGAGTAGCATATGTTCAAATGCTTCAATCACAAGGTTTATTACATGATACTTATGTATATGGTGTTGATGCTAAACAAACATTACCAACATTAATGTATCCTACAGAAATGATGGATGGAGCTATAGTTAGTGGAAACTGTGTGTCTGCTTGTGATAAAAATACAACATATCATCATTTAAACAATCCAGTTATCAAAGACTTATATGCTCAACATGGAAAAACATTAAACTTTGTTGGTGTTATCATAACTAACGAGAATGTTTACCTAGCAGACAAAGAAAGATCTTCAAACTTTACAGCTAAAATTTGTGAGTTATTTGGCTTAGATGGAGCAATAATTTCACAAGAAGGTTTTGGTAACCCAGATACAGACTTAATAATGAACTGTAGAAAGATTGAAGAAAAAGGCGTTAAAACTGTTATAATCACTGATGAATATGCAGGACAAGACGGAAGATCACAATCATTAGCAGATGCTCACGTAAGCGCTAATGCTGTTGTTACAGGTGGAAATGCTAATGAAGTTATCACTTTACCTCCTATGGACAAGGTTATAGGACACATAGATTATGTAAATATAATCGCAGGTGGAAATGAAAACTCATTACAAAAAGACGGTTCAATTGTAGCAGAGCTTCAAGTTATAACTGGTGCTACAAACGAATTAGGATTCAATAGATTAAGTGCTAGATAGGAAGGAGGAGATAAAATGATAAAAGTTGTTCAATATTTAAATCAGTTCTTTGCTCAAGTTGGCGGAGAGGAAATGGCTCATATACCAGCTGAATTAAGACAAGGACCTGTAGGACCTGGTCTTGCATTTAACGCTGAGTTTAATGGAGAAGCTGAAATAGTTGCTACAATAGTATGTGGAGACTCATATTTCAACGAAAATTTAGAAAAAGCTAAAGCTGAAGTTTTAGAAATGGTTAAGAGCCAAAAAGCAGATTTATTCATAGCTGGACCTGCATTTAATGCTGGTAGATATGGAGTTGCTTGTGGAACTATAGCTGAAGCTGTTCAAACAGAATTAAATATTCCAGTACTTACTGGTATGTATAAAGAAAACCCAGGTGCTGATATGTTCAAAACTAAGATATATGTAGTTGAAACTAAAAACAGCGCTGCTGGTATGAGAGATGCAGTTAAGAAAATGGCTCCTTTAGCATTAAAATTAGCAAAAGGTGAGAGAATTGGTGCATCTGCTGAAGAAGGTTATTTACCAAATGGTGTTAGAGTTAACTTCTTTGAAAAAGAAAGAGGATCAAAAAGAGCAGTTGATATGCTACTTAAGAAATTAGCGGGAAAAGAGTTCGTAACTGAGTTCCCAATGCCTGATTTTGATAGAGTAGCTCCAAATAAAGCTATAAAGGATATAACAAAGGCTAAAATTGCTATAGTAACATCAGGTGGTATTGTTCCAAAAGGAAACCCTGATCGTATCGAATCATCATCAGCTTCTAAATATGGAAAATATGATATAGCAGGATTTGATGATTTAACTGCAGCTGATCATGAAACAGCACATGGTGGATATGACCCTGTATATGCTAATGCTGATGCAGATAGAGTTATACCAGTAGATATCTTAAGAGAATATGAAAAAGCAGGAAAAATCGGTTCATTACACAGATATTTCTATACAACAGTTGGTAATGGTACTGCAGTTGCAAGCTCTAAGAAATTTGCTGCTGAATTCTCAAAAGAATTATTAGCTGATGGAGTTGACGCAGTTATACTTACTTCAACCTGAGGTACTTGTACACGTTGCGGTGCAACGATGGTTAAAGAAATTGAAAGAGCTGGAATACCAGTTGTTCATATATGTACAGTAGTGCCAATATCATTAACAGTTGGAGCAAACAGAATAGTTCCAGCAGTTGCTATACCTCACCCACTTGGAAATCCAGCACTTAGCATGGAAGAAGAGAAGGAAATAAGAAGAGGATTAGTTGATAAAGCTCTTAAGGCTTTAACAACTGAAGTTGAAGATCAAACTGTATTTGATAAATAAATAATATAAAATAAAGGTTTATAATCGTAAGTTGGCAGATATACTGCCCCTATGATTCTAACATAGACCTATTGAAGTGGTGTAGTAGTGCTACACCTGATTGGGCGGCATTAAATCGTCTGGTTTTCTGGGGTGATGCCCCCCATCACTCCAGAGCTCAATATATTGAAAGGATATAAGTTATATGAGTAAATTATATGATGTAATAATTATAGGTGGCGGTCCTGCTGGACTTTCAGCTGCTTTGTATGCAGGTAGAGCAAGATTAGATGTTCTACTATTAGAAAAAGATAAAGACGGTGGTCAAATAGTTATAACTTCTGAGATAGAAAACTATCCAGGATGCTTAGAAGGAGAATCTGGACCTACTTTAATTGACAGAATGGCAAAACAAGCTCAACACTTTGGAGCAGAAAAAGTTTACGATGAAGTATTAGAGGTTAAGCTTGAAGGAGAAGAGAAGGTATTAGTAGGTAAAAAAGGCGAGTACAGAGCAAAAACTGTTATAATCGCTACAGGTGCTTCACCAAGAGATATAGGCTGCAAAAATGAAAAAGACTTTATAGGTAAAGGAATTTCTTTCTGTGCAACTTGTGATGCTTCATTCTTCGAAGATTTCGAGGTTTATGTAGTTGGTGGTGGAGATACTGCTGTTGAAGAAGCAATGTATATTGCTAAGTTTGCAAGAAAGGTTACAATCATTCACAGAAGAGATGAATTAAGAGCTGCTAAATCTATACAAGAAAAAGCTTTTGCTCATCCTAAGATTGAATTTATGTGGGACACTGTAGTAGAGGAAGTAAACGGAGATGGTGTACTTGAATCTATGAAGGTTAAAAACGTAAAAACTGGAGAAGTTAAAGAAATAGTTGCTGACGAAAATGATGGAACATTTGGATTGTTTGGTTTTATAGGTTATTTACCAAAAACTCAATTATTTAAAGGTATAATAGATATGGAAAATGACTATATAAAAACTGATGAAGAAATGCAAACAAATATACCAGGAGTATTTGCAGCAGGAGATGTAAGAGTTAAAAGCTTAAGACAGGTTGTAACAGCATGTGCAGACGGAGCTATTGCAGCTATAAATGCAGAAAAATATATAGAAAATATGAAATAATTTATATAACTCTATCTTAAGAAAGGAGATGCAGAAAGATGTTAGATTTAGATAAGGACAATTTTGAAGCCGAGGTTTTACAAGCTGATGGATATGTTTTAGTAGATTATTATGGAGATGGATGTGTTCCATGTCAAGCTTTAATGCCACATGTTCATGCTTTAGCTGAAAAATATGATGGAAAAATGAAATTTACTTCATTAAATACTACTAAAGCAAGAAGACTTGCTATAGGACAAAAAATACTTGGCTTACCAGTTATTGCTATATACAAAGATGGTGCTAAGGTTGAAGAATTAGTTAAAGAGGCAGCTACACCAGAAGCAGTTGAAGCAATGATTCAAAAATATATTTAAGAATATTAATACAAAGTAATAAACAGCAAATAATAAACTAAGCATTTTAAATGCTAAAATATTTATAGGAGGAAAAAATGAGCTTATTAAATGGTAAAAAAGTAATCATAATAGGCGACAGAGACGGTATTCCTGGTCCAGCTATTGAAGAATGTGTTAAATCAGCTGGAGCGGAAGTAGTATATTCTTCTACAGAATGCTTTGTCTGAACTGCCGCTGGAGCAATGGATTTGGAAAATCAAAAGAGGGTAAAAGAGTTAACAGAAAAATATGGTGCTGAGAACATGGTAGTTGTTCTTGGTGCAGCTGAAGGTGAAGCTGCTGGTTTAGCTGCTGAAACTGTTACTAACGGTGACCCTACTTATGCAGGTCCATTGACAGGAGTTCAGTTAGGACTTCGAGTTTATCATGTTTGCGAGCCTGAAATTAAAGATGAAGTAGACGAGGCTATCTACGATGAGCAAGTTAGTATGATGGAAATGGTTCTTGATGTTGATGATATTATTTCTGAAATGTCTTCAATAAGAGAGCAATTCTGTAAATTTAATTAATTAAAATCAAAGCCTATGCACTTTGTATAAGTGCATAGGCAAAAAAAAGGTGATTGTAATCACCTTTTTTGAAGTAAATCATCTTATACGTATCTTGAATGAGTTGGAATTCTCAAACAAATTGAGAGTCTTGACTAGGTCAAGAATTTCAATTTATTTGAGAGTACAAAAAATTATTATATATTTAGAAAGGATAGAGTATAAAAAATGAATAATAGTGTTTTAAAAGCTACTGGCTATGTATTAGTGCATACTCCAGAAATGGTTTTACATCACGGAACAACTCAAACTACTGAGAAAAGAGTTAATCCAGATTCTGAGTATTTAAAGAAAATACCAACTAGCCTTAGATCATTTGAAGATGTTGTTGCTTATGCACCAAACCAAACTTATATTGGAAACATGACACCACAAGAGCTAGCAAAAATAGAACAACCTTGGTATGACAAAAAGGTTGAAGGAGCAAAAAGACAAGGAAAATTCGGAGAAATAATGCCACAAGATGAATTCATTGCTTTAATGCAAATTTGTGACGCATTTGATCTTGTTAAATTAGAAAAAGGATTTGCTGCTGAAGTTAAAAAAGCATATGATGCTCATGAAATATTAAAGGATTTCTCAGCACAAATTAAAGAAGGCGAAGATTTAGAAACAATAATGCACTTAATAAATGATGAGCATGCAGAAGCATTCCATCATGATGGAAAAATTGTTGGATGTGTTAAGAGAGCACATGACATAGATGAGAACTTATCAGCTCATGTTATGTTTGAAAACCTTGTATCTAAAGCATCAAACGTTTTAGCATTATTACATCTTGTTCATAAAAATGGAATTGACAAAAACGAAATAGATTATGTTATAGATTGTTCAGAAGAAGCTTGTGGAGATATGAACCAAAGAGGTGGTGGAAACTTTGCTAAGGCTTGTGCTGAGACAGTAGGATTTGTTAATGCTACAGGTTCAGACGTAAGAGGATTCTGTGCAGGACCTGCACATGCTCTTATACATGCAGCTTCTTTAGTTAAAGCAGGAGCATTTAAAAATGTTATAGTATCAGCTGGTGGTTGTACTGCAAAGCTTGGTATGAACGGTAAAGATCATGTTAAAAAAGAGCTTCCTATATTAGAAGACTGCTTAGGTGGATTTGCTGTATTAATTAGTGAAAATGATGGACTTAACCCTGAGTTTATAACAGACGTAATAGGTAGACATGCTGTAGGAACTGGTTCTTCACCACAAGCTGTTATAACTTCACTTGTTACAGAAGCTTTAGATAAAGCAGGACTTAAAATAACTGATGTTGATAAATATTCAGCTGAAATGCAAAACCCAGATATAACTAAACCAGCAGGAGCAGGAGATGTTCCAGCATCTAACTATAAGATGATAGCTGCTTTAGCTGTAAAGAGAGGCGAGTTAGACAAGGCTGAAGTTGCAACATTTGCTGATAAATACGGTATGCCAGGTTGGGCTCCAACTCAAGGACACATACCTTCAGGAGTTCCTTACTTAGGATTTGTTAGAGAAGAAATGTTAGCTGGAACTACTAAGAGAGCAATGATAATTGGTAAGGGAAGCTTATTCTTAGGAAGAATGACTAATCTATTTGACGGAGTATCATTCCTAATGGAAGCTAACAAAGGAAATAAGGCTGAACAAGGAACAGTATCAGAAAGTCAAATTAAAGGCTTAATAGCTGAGGCACTTAAAAATTTCGCTTCTAATCTTTTAGCAGAATAGAGGTGTGCAATATGTCAGAGCAAGTTAAAAAAATGATAGGCAAGGTGTTTCTAGAATTAGCTGATACACTTGCTACAGGTTCATATGGTAAAAAACCAAATATAGGAATAACTTCTTTAGGAAGTGAGCATGGCGAAGATAATGCAATAAATGGTGCTGTTAAAGCATTAAAATTAAATATAGATGTAACAGTAATAGGTACAAAGGCAGCAGAAGGATTAAAGCTAGCTAAGGTAAGCTCAGAGGATGAAGCTCATAAAATGATGGAAGAGCTTTTAAATAGCGGTGAAATTGATGCTGCAGTAACTATGCACTATCCTTTCCCAATAGGTGTTTCTACAGTTGGTAGAGTTGTGACACCAGCATCAGGTAAAGAAATGTTCATTGCAACAACTACTGGAACTTCATCAACAGATAGAGTTGAAGCAATGGTTAAAAATACTATCTATGGTATAATCACAGCAAAGGCTTGTGGTATTGCAAACCCAACTGTTGGTATCCTTAATATTGATGGAGCAAGACAGGTTGAGATGGCACTTAAAAAGCTTAAGGAAAATGGATATGATATAAACTTCACTGAGTCTAAAAGATCAGACGGAGGAGTTGTTATGAGAGGAAATGATCTTCTCATGGCTTCTGCTGATGTTATGGTTATGGATTCATTGACTGGTAATATAATGATGAAGATGTTCTCGTCATATACAACAGGTGGCTCATACGAAGCATTAGGCTATGGATATGGTCCTGGAGTTGGTGAAGGCTTTGATAAGATTATAATGATATTATCAAGAGCTTCTGGAGTACCAGTAGTAGAAGGCGCAATCAAATTTGCAGCAGAGCTTGTAAGAGGAAATCTAATCCAAATAGCTAAGGAAGAGTTTGCTAAGGTTAAAAAGGCTGGACTTGACAATATATTAAAGAGCTTAAAGCCAGCTAAAAAGGAAGCTTCATCAGATGAAGAGGTAGTAGCTCCAACAAAAGAAGTAGTAACTGGACAAATTTCAGGAATTGAAATAATGGACCTAGAGGATGCTGTAAAAGCTTTATGGAAAAAATCTATTTACGCAGAAAGTGGAATGGGTTGTAC
>JBPOHM010000126.1:0-1727 GCA_052035585.1 Bacillota bacterium | reverse complement strand
ACTATAGAAAAATTATTAGAAATTGCTAACTAAAAGTAAGGAGAAAATAAAATGATTAAATTATTAATTAATTCAAACTGTAATTTATATGACCTAATGAGTTTTGATTTAATTGCTACTGGTTCTAACCTGTATAATTACAGCGAAACTATTATAGACCATTCAAATAATGATAAGATGGGTATTCCTATAAACACGAAGTATAACTTAATTATGCCAAGCAATATTAGCAAGGATGATATGTATAGATATTTAGATGTATTAAAGTTTAGTAAGATTTGTCTTAAATCTATTATCTTCAGTCAAGACAGTTTTTCGTTGCCTGGATATTTAGAGCATTTGAAATTTATAAAAAGTAAAGAGCAAATAAATAAGGAAATTAGTTTTGATACTATAACTAAAAATGACATTTTAATTTTGAGAGAATATCTAAAAATAGGAGTAAATGAATCAAGTATGTACTTGTATGATATTTTTGACACAGTAGTAGAAATAAATGGTGATTCAAAAATAATGGTTGATAATATTGATTTTTGTAATCTTGATGAATTTACATTAGACAAAGCTTATGAATTGATAGATTTATCATTGTCAAAAGAAAAAAGAATGACAAATCAAGAATTGTTTAAAAAATCTGTTGATAGCTTGGACAAAGATGTTAGTTCGATTATGTATACAAATATGGCTTTCTTATGTAGTGAGAAAAGATTAAAAATAGAGGATATTATTAATTATAAAAAAAATCTTATAGAGTTTATAGAAAAAAATAGAGATAAAAGACCTAAATATTTAGGTGATAATCATTATGCTTATACATTTATTAACATTTTACATGGTGAAAAATAAAAAAAGGAGGGTTTATTATGTCAGAAGTAATTTTTAATTTTGATAGCACAAAATGGGCAGAATTTAAAAATGATATTAAATCAAAAGATTCGGAAAATAGAAATATAGAATTTTGTTCAAATTATGCCTTTTGTCAAAACTATTCAACTTATAGTCGAAGTGGCTATGCACAAATGATATGTTCAAATTATTACACAGACAATGATTATAGCAGATGTTCTAATTCGTATTCAAGAAGAGAAACAACTTATTCTGTTTGTTCTGATGGATATGCTAAATATGCTGATTGTAGATATGGAGCATATACAAGATATAATCCAACTTATAGATGTGGACAATGTTATGATACAACATATCCCCAACATTGTACTGACAATAATGTTTATACATCACATAGTAGAGTTTGTGCAGATAAATATTATGATGTAGGATATAGTTATAATTCTTATTCGGACTATTATGATTATTCTCAATCGTGTTCAAATTATCATACTAATTATTCTCAATATGTACGAAGCAACCAATACAACAGAGCAGTTGCAGACACACAAGCTCTTCCATCAAAACCTGTTTTGTTGGGTACAGAAAATAACAATGTTCCAATTTTAAGTAAAACAACAAAGTTAGCACTTTTTTCAAATGATAAAGATACTGTTGCTGCAAAGAAACAAGTTGGTTTTGATGTTTACATACAAAAAATAGCTGAAAAAAATGGAACTGTCGTAAAAAATGGAACTTTAACAAAAATTGCAAGTGATGTAAAAGAACCAACAGTTGGGGAAGGTTACACATTAGATTTTAATACAACTGCTTATGCAGATGGTTATTATAGAATAATTGCTATTGCAAGAAATGCAGCTATTACAAAAACTCATTCTATT
>JBPOHM010000193.1:0-2601 GCA_052035585.1 Bacillota bacterium | reverse complement strand
CAAAATTCTAATCTCAAGCTATAATAAAAAATAGCGGGTTATAGATAATTTTGCTAATTAATGATAATATTTCTACGGAGGATTTAATTTATGTTTAAAGTACTGAAGAAAGCTAAGTTACATAATGAAAACATTCCCAGAGAACAATTGGCTGAGTCTAAAATGGCCTTAAAAAGGCAAAATGAAAATAATATTATTGATAAGCTAAACAGAAGAATAGTAGAGACAGAAAATCAAACTAATACATTAACAAGTATTATTGAGGCAATAGCTAAAAAGGTTGAGCAGCAAATAGAATTAACAAGTAATGTTGTTAATGAGATAGGAAATTATTCTGCTATGGTTGAAGAAATTCAAGCTAGTTCAACAGTTTCATCTGAAACAGCAATGAACATACTAAAGGTAATCAATAATGGAAACGAGGCAGTTAATAGTACTATTGAAGCTATGAGAGACATAAATGATTCTGTTGCATCAGTTATGAGAGAAATTGATGAATTAAAGAATATGTCATCGAAAATAGTTAGTATTATCAGCATTATTAGAGATTTAGCAAATCAAACTAATTTATTATCTTTAAATGCTTCTATCGAAGCAGCAAGAGCTGGAGAAGCAGGTAGGGGATTTGCAGTCGTAGCAACTGAAGTTAAAGATTTAGCAACTAGAAGTTTAAAATCAGCCGATGATATATCATTAATTATTAATAATATAAATAATAGAATAAAAGATACAGTAGATGCAATTAATAGAAGTAGCACTATTGTTAATGAAGGTACAGAAATAGCACAAAAGACAAATGAATCCTTCGGAGAAATTGAACAAGCTATAAAGGAAATGATTAATGTTACAACAGAAATCAATAGCTCTATTTTATCACAAGCAAAGAGCTTAGATAATATTGTATCGTCTTCAGATAATATGTTTATAGCATCTGAAAATGCAATGTCTATGGTTGAAAGTGCTCTTATGAATACTCAATTTACTAAGGCAGCATTAACTGCATTATTACAGGTAGCTAATTTACTTAAGAACACAGCATCCTCTAACAATGAAGTAAAACAAAATGAATATATTGAAACTAAGTTAAAATTCCCAGCAGGAACAGTAGGCTCACTAGACCCAGCTGTTACAATGGATATGGAAACTATGAGATTTTTAGCTAATATTCATGCTGGATTAGTTACAGCTAGTGATACAGGAGAGGTATTACCTTGTATTGCTAAGAGCTGGAATATTGAAGATGATAACTTAACTTGGATATTTAATTTAAGAAACGATTGTTATTTCCATAATGGTAAAAAGGTTAAAGCATATGATGTTAAATACTCTTTAGAAAGAATGCTTTCACCTAAGTTAAAATCACCAAATGCTTGGTTTATAAGCTACATAGATGGTGCTGATGAATTCATGGTAGGTAGAGCTAATGAGGTAAGTGGTATTAAGGTTTTAGGTGATTATAAATTATCTATTAAGCTTTCATTCCCATTTAATGGCTTCTTATTTAATATCTCAACTAGCTGTTGTGCTGTTATGGATAGCGAAGAGCTTAAAAAAGGTAATTTTGTAGGATGTGGGCCATATGTAATTGAAAGCTTTGATAAAAAGAATATAAAATTAAAAGCATTTAATAAATATATATCTGGTACACCATATTGTAGTTCAATTGAAATTGAATGTGGTGGAGAAAATACACTACAAAGATTTTTAGATGGAGAATTTGATTATTATATAGTACAAAGAAAAGACGAGGTTGACGAGCTTAAAAAACGTTCAATTACTAATATGAAAACCTATAGCCTGTTAGGTACAAACTACGTTGGCTTTAAGCTAAAAAATGCAAATTCTATATATAATAATAAAGCAGTTAGACAAGCTATAAGCTATGCAATAAATAAGAAGCGTATAATAGAAGAGGTAACTGGTGGTTTAGCTATACCAGCAAAATGTGTTGTGCCTGAGAGCTTGATTAGCTCTGATCATATATCTGCATATGATTATAATGTTAATAAGGCTAAGGAAATTATTAGAAGAGAAAATATTCGCTTTACTCAACCACTTAAGGTAGTAACCGGTGGAAAGGTAAATGCAGTATTTAAATATATTGAAGAAGATTTAAAGGCAATTGGTATAAATGTTGAATATCATACAATTGAAAGTGATAAGCTGCGTACTATTGAAAGTCATAAGTATGATATGTTCTTCTCTGGATGGTATGCTGATACATTAGACCCATCAGCTTTTATAGAACCATTATTTGCTCCAGAGAGTACAAATAATATGGCAGGCTACAGTAATAATGAGCTTATGGAAATATTAAATGAAGCAAAGGCTACTGTAAATCCTATAAAGAGAATGGAGCTATATAAGAGAATTCAAGCGATGCTACATGAGGATTTAGCTTTAATTCCATTATATCATCCAATCTGTGGAATAATATCTAAGCCAGATGTTTCAAACATTAAAATTTCACCACTTGCTATGATTAAATATGATAACATTATAAAAGAATAGATAAAGTGAAAGGAGTAAGCTCCTTTCACTTTTTTAATTTATTAAATTTTTATAAGGATTTTTAACATGACATAGAGAATAATTAGTGAT
>JBPOHM010000111.1:0-3030 GCA_052035585.1 Bacillota bacterium | reverse complement strand
TTAGCTTTTATACTTTGTATCACTCAATCTATAACGAATTGCACGTAGCTTTTTACTACTATTTCAAAAGCTAAGCTCATGGATGATATTCACTGAATTAAAAATCATAATCTCACACCAAAATGATTATTTCTCTGGGATTTTTAAAATCTACTTTAAAATATTTTTTAAGTAGCATGTTCAGTTACTGTTCCAATCATTGCCTAATTATTCACTTATTTTGTAATGATATATCAATTGAGTTTAATTGTCAAGAGATTTTTTTAATTACACAACATTATTCAATGATTTCATTATTATATTAACAGTTCCATCTTCATTTGTATTAAAGGAGATTTTATCTGTATTATTTAAGTACTCTACAGGGATAAGTATTTCTATACCTTCTTCAGTTTTTATTCTCTGTTTTCTATTTATCTTTTTATCTAACTTGTAATCTAGCTTTACTGTGTTTTCTTTAATTCCTGAGCTTTTAAGCTCCTCAGTATATCTTTCCTTAACAACTGAGTCAGACTCAAATACCTTTTCTGTTATTTTATCTAAATCAACTGTTCCTTTTGAGTTAAAGGAATCTATAATTTCCTTTTTAACATCTATTTTCTTTTCAATATCATTATCAAAGTATTCCTTTACCATTTTCTTTGATGTTTTTTCTATGATTTCATATGTGTCCTTAGGTGATAATGTAAATGGTAGATTAAAAA
Source organism: Bacillota bacterium (assembly GCA_052035585.1). GTDB lineage: Bacteria > Bacillota > Clostridia > Tissierellales > Sedimentibacteraceae > UBA1535. Next base: position 2,326 of record JBPOHM010000111.1, on the reverse strand, counting down.
CAAAATGTGTAAATATAGTTGTTTTTTCTTCCTCTAATTCATGCTTCTTTTCATTTATAAATAAAGCATTATTATCTATTTCATATATAAAGCTCTCATCTGCTTTTTGAGATACATTTGGTAGGCTTGACTTATATTTTATAAGTCTTACCACTCTTTTATCATCTAGCATTTCAATTTTATGTATATAGCTTTCCCTATAATCTAATTTAAGCATGCATAGCTTCTTTACACCTTCTGTTTCATAAAGGCAATATAAAAGATCACAGGAAACGGCATCAGTACAGCCTTTATAAATATCAAATATGTTTTTACTTAATTCTTGGGTTGTTTGTTCAAATTTATCCTTATCAAAGCTCATTAACAGCTCACAGCTTTCACTGCTATTTGATAATGTGTATTTCTTATTAGTTGGCAAGAATGCCACCTTTGTAATTTGCTTTGTTATGTATTCAAATGTATCTTCATCAATGTCTAATGACAGCTCTGACAAAACAGGTGAGTTTATTGACATATCCAATATATGAATAATAGCTTTATGAATTATAATATTAGTTTCCATTTTTAACTCCAAATTTAATGTTTTACGTTTTCGTTTTATTCTAGCATTTTAATATTTTTTTGTCTATAATATTTTATTTATTTTCAATAATATAAATTTATCTACTTTTTACAACAAAATATATTTATTATTGTAAAATTAAGCAGATATTTTTTATAATTTGTTACATTTATTTAATAATTGTTGATGTTTAGCAAATTACTTTTATGGTATATATATAACAAGACATCAAGCTGTAGCATTATAATCAAATTGTTTACAATCCCCCTTGGACAATTTGGTACAAAGGCTAAATTATTTTCCTACCCCCCTGAAAATAATTTAGTAGCAAGCATAAGATATATAGCATAATGAAAAATTTCCGACCCCTTGGAACTTAAACTAAGTGACATAATATAAGATAATAACATTAAAGAAAAAACCGATTGTGCTTTGCCCCCCATAAGCATAATCGGTTTTTCTTTAAACTCTTTTATACTACTCTATGCAAAGAACTAAAATCTAAAATAGCTTTAGCTCTTTATATTCTATGTGCGCTTTCTACAACATGCTTTGCAAGTACAGAAGTAGTAACAGCACCAACTCCAGCAGGTACTGGTGTTATAAGGCTTGCAATCTCCAAGCACTCATCAGTATTTACATCACCACATAGATTTCCTGCTTCATCTACATTGATACCAACATCTATTACAACTGCATCTTTCTTAATAAATTCCTTGCCAACCATTCTTGCCTTGCCAATAGCAGCAATTACAATATCTGCTGAAGCTGCTATCTTAGCAATTTCCTTTGTTTTTGAATGGCATATTGTAACTGTTGCATTTTCTCCAAGTAAAAGTAATGCTTGAGGTTTTCCTACAACCATTGATCTTCCTAAAACTACAACGTTCTTTCCTGTTAATTCTACATTATAATATTTTAGTATTTCCATAACTGCTGATGGAGTACAAGGAGCAAATCCTGTTTTATCTCCTTCTGTTAATTTTGCTACATTAACAGGGCTAAAGCAATCTATATCTTTTTTAGGGTCTATTACATATTTGATTACATTTTCATCTAGCTGCTTTGGTAATGGTCTAAAAATTAATATACCATGCACTGTATTATCATCATTAGATTTTTTAACTTCATTAATAAAATCATCTTGGCTAATATCAAGTGGTAACTCCTTAACCTCAGTTAAAATTCCACAGCTAGCCATTCTTTTTAGAGCTCCTCTTTCATAAGATAAGTCATCCTCTCTAGCACCTACTCTTATTATTTGTAGCTTTGGATAGATTCCCTTGCTATTTAACTGTTCTACTTCAAGCTTTAGCTCTTCTGTAATCTTATCAGCAACTGGCTTGCCTTTTATCAGTTCTCCCATTATATAACCTCCATGTGATTAAATCAAAATTATAGTCTTGCTATGCTTTTAGCAAAACAAGACATATGTAATAAAAATTAATTAAAGCTTGCTACTGCTTCTATTTCAACTAAAACGTTCTTTGGTAATGCACTTACTTGAACACAAGCTCTAGCTGGGAAGTAATCTGTAAAGAAAGTTGCATATACTTCATTTACATCAGCAAATTTAGACATGTCAGTTATATATAAATTCATTTTTACAACATTTGTAAAATCAAGTCCTGCTTCATTAAGTATAGCTAATAAATTTTTCATACATTGCTCAGTTTGTTTTTTAAAGCAATTTTCTACAACCTCTCCTGTAGCTGGATTAACAGGTATTTGACCAGATATGTATAGCAAATTACCTGTCTTTAT
>JBPOHM010000255.1:0-8373 GCA_052035585.1 Bacillota bacterium | reverse complement strand
CAAAGGTCAAAGAAAGTCAAAGTCAAAACAGTGAAAGGGGATGTAATTTATGAATACACAGAAATTTACACAAAAATCATTAGATGCAATTCAATCAGCTCATAATATTGCAGTGCGTAATCAAAATGCACAAATTGAGCAGGAGCATTTATTTTATGCGCTTTTAACACAGGATAATGGTCTTGTTCCTGAGCTTTTTAAGAAGATGAATATAAATGTTCAATCATTAAGAGATACTATTGAAAATTTGATAAATAATAAGCCAAGAGTAACAGGACCAGCAAGAGAGGCAGGATCAGTATATGTTTCTCAGGATGTAGATAAGGTTTTATCATTAGCACAAACACAGGCAACAAGAATGAAGGATGAGTTTATATCAGTCGAGCATATTATGCTTTCTCTTATAGATTCTCCAAATGCTAAATTAAAGGAAGTGTTTAAGCAATTTGGAATTGAAAAAAATAGATTTCTAGAGGTTTTAATGTCAGTTCGAGGAAATACAAATGTAACTACAGATACACCAGAGGATACTTATGATGTTCTCGCAAAATATGGTCAGGACTTAGTTGAGCTTGCTAAAAATCACAAGCTTGATCCAGTTATAGGAAGAGATTCTGAAATTAGAAATACTATAAGAATATTATCTAGAAAAACTAAAAATAATCCAGTGCTAATTGGTGAACCAGGTGTTGGTAAAACAGCTATTGCAGAAGGCTTAGCACTTAGAATAGTAAGAGGAGATGTGCCAAGTAACTTAAAGGACAGAAAAATATTCTCGCTTGACATGGGAGCTTTAGTTGCTGGTGCGAAATTTAGAGGTGAATTTGAAGAAAGACTAAAATCTGTACTAATGGAAATTAAAAAAAGTGAAGGTAAAATAATATTGTTTATAGATGAGCTTCACACAATAGTAGGTGCGGGTAAAACAGAAGGTGCAATGGATGCAGGTAATTTACTCAAACCAATGCTAGCAAGAGGGGAATTACACTGTATTGGTGCAACAACACTAGACGAGTACAGAAAATATATAGAAAAGGATGCTGCCTTAGAGAGACGTTTCCAACCTGTTATGATTGATGAACCAAATGTAGAGGATACTATATCAATACTAAGAGGATTAAAGGAGCGTTATGAGGTATATCATGGTGTGAAAATTCAGGACCAAGCTTTAATTGCCGCTGCAACACTTTCAAATAGATATATAACAGATAGATTTTTACCTGACAAGGCAATAGACCTTGTTGATGAAGCCTGTGCATTAATTAAAACTGAGATGGATTCTATGCCTACAGAGCTTGATGAAATATCTCGTAAAATAATGCAGCATGAGATAGAGGAAGCTGCACTAAAAAAAGAAAATGATAATTTATCTAAAGAGCATTTAGCAGAGATTCAAAAGGAATTGGCAGATATGCGAGCTGCATTTAATGAAATGAAGGCTAAATGGGAAAATGAAAAGAATGCAATTTCAAAGGTTCAAAGGTTAAGAGAAGAAATTGAAAAGGTAAATCTTGAAATAGAAAAAGCAGAAAGAAATTATGATTTAAATAAAGCTGCTGAACTAAAGTACGGTAAGCTTCCACAATTACAAAAAGAATTAACGGAGGAAGAGATAACAGCTGAACAGGTTGAAAATTCTAGAAGCTTATTAAGAGATAGGGTATCAGAGGAAGAAATAGCAAAAATTGTGGCTAGATGGACTGGCATACCTGTATCTAAGCTGATGGAAGGAGAAAGAGAAAAAATACTAGGATTAGAGGATATACTTCATAAGAGAGTAATTGGTCAGGATGAAGCTGTAGAAAAGGTTAGTGAAGCGATAATTCGTTCAAGGGCAGGTATACAGGATCCAAAAAGACCTATTGGCTCATTCTTATTCTTAGGACCTACTGGTGTTGGAAAAACAGAGCTTGCAAAAACACTTTCTGAAGCTCTATTTGATGATGAGAAAAATATGGTAAGAATTGATATGAGTGAATATATGGAAAAATACTCTGTATCAAGATTAATTGGAGCTCCTCCAGGATATGTAGGTTATGAGGAGGGTGGACAGCTTACAGAGGCTGTTAGAAGAAAGCCATATTCAGTTATTTTGTTTGATGAGATAGAAAAGGCACACCCAGATGTATTTAATGTTTTATTGCAGGTTTTAGATGATGGAAGAATTACAGACTCTCAAGGACGAACAGTAGATTTTAAAAATACAATTATAATTTTAACATCAAATATTGGTTCATCTTATATTTTAGAGGGTATAAATAATAATGGAATGATTAGTGATGAAGCTAAGGATAATGTTTATAAAATTCTTCGTCAGCAGTTTAGACCTGAATTTTTAAATAGACTAGATGAGATAGTATTTTATAAGCCTCTTGAAAAGAATGAAATATACAGAATTGTTGATTTAATGCTAGAGGATTTACAAAAACGATTAAAGGATAAGCAGCTAACAGTAGAGCTTACTGAAAAGGCAAAAAGCTATATCGTTGAGGAAGGCTATGACCCAGTGTATGGAGCTAGACCTCTAAAAAGGTTTATTCAAAGTAGAGTTGAAACCTTAATAGCTAGAATTATCATTAAAGGTGATATAAAACAGGGTAGCACTTTAATTGTTGACTATGATGGTGAGAATCTAGTAGTTAAAGAAAGGGATGATGTATAATGTCAAATCTAAGCGATATAATTGAGGATTTTATAAAAGAGCTTATTGAATCTGCAAGTAATGCTAGTATAGAAATTCAAAGAAATCTATTGGCGCAGCAGTTTGACTGCTCGCCATCTCAAATAAACTATGTATTAAGCACTAGATTTAATAATGATAGAGGCTATATAATTGAGAGCAGACGTGGTGGCGGTGGTTATGTAAAGATATACAAGGTAGATACATCGAATGATGAGCATCTTGAGGCTATACTTAATAAAAGTATAGGAAATAGCATAACATATAATAGAGCATGTGATATAATTGATGTATTTGTTGATAAGGAGATAATATCAGAAAAAGAACAATCAATCATAAAAGCAGCAATAAATGATAGAGCCTTTAATAAAATTTTTTATGATGATAGAAATAAACTTAGAGCTGATGTTTTAAAGGAAATTCTGCTTGTCTTATTAAATGAAAACAATTAAAATAATATGTAAAGATATAAAGATATAATAAAAAGTGGAGGGAATTATGCAATGCAATGAATGTGAGAAAAATAAAGCTACAATACATGTCACAAAAATTACAAACGGTATAAAAGAAGAAACATATTTATGCGAAGAATGTGCTAAAAAACAGCAGGTTCTATTAAACATGAGTATTTTTAATGATAATAAATCTACAAAGGAAAATACATTTTCATTAAAGAATTTTCTCGCTGGATTGCTTGATGAAAAAATTAGTGAAAATCATATAAGAACACAGGATATATGTGATGTTTGTGGCACTACATTTTACGAACTGAAAAGGACTGGAAAGCTTGGATGTAGTAATTGTCTTTCTGTATTTAAAGGTATTTTAATACCTGCTATAAAAAATGTGCAAGGCTATGAGGCTCATGCTGGTAAAATTCCAAAAAGAGCTGAAGGAAAGCATCGATTAGAAATAGATATTGAATATCTAAAGAGAGAGCTAAAGAATAAAATTGAAAAAGAAGAATTTGAGGATGCTGCTAGATTAAGAGATCAAATTAAGGAAATGGAAAGGATGATGAAGGAAAACTTGGAGGTGCAAAGTGAATAATAATATTGTAATGAGCAGTAGAATTAGACTTGCAAGAAATTTTAAAGGAAGTAAGTTTTCCTCTAAAATTGACCAAGATGAAGCCTTAAAAATAGTTGAAGATGTAAAATCAGTTATTGAGAAAAATGAAATAACAAAGATGCTAGGTTTTAAAGCTACTTATTTAAAAGATATTTCAGAAATTGATCAGAATATATTAGTTGAACAGCATATCATAAGCCCTCAGCTTTTAAAGAATAAAGATTATGCAGCTTTTATGATAAATAAAGATAAGGATATCATAATAATGATAAACGAAGAGGATCATTTGCGTATACAGGTATTAAATCAAGGACTTAGCTTAGAGGAAGGCTTAAGAACTGCAAATTTAATTGATGATGTACTTGAAGAAAGCTTGGATTATGCATATGATAAGACTTTGGGATATATAACATCCTGCCCTACAAATATGGGAACTGGTTTGAGAGCATCAACTATGCTTCATTTGCCTGCACTATCTATTACTAACCAGCTTGAAAAAATATTGCTATCAATATCAGAGATGGGAGTAGCAGTAAGAGGAGTATATGGAGAAGGTACCAAGTCTATGGGAAATATATATCAAATCTCAAATCAAGGAACACTAGGTGCTTCAGAAGAAACACTTGTAGATAGAATAAAGCAAATAAGTCTTCAGCTTGTAAAGAAGGAAAACACAGTGAGAAGAGTATTGCTTAAGTATAGTAAGATATTCCTTGAAAATGAGGTTTATAGAGCATATGGTATATTAAAAAATGCTAGAATGATTGATGCCTATGAAGCTATGAAGCTTTTATCAGTAGTTAAGCTCGGAATAGAAACTGATATGATTGAAAGTAAAAGTAATATAGATTATTTAATAAATAAGATACAGGATAATAATATCTCAAGACTTTTGCAGGATGACCTTGAGAGAAAATCAAAGGAAGTTAAGAGAGCAGAAATATTGAGAGAAGAGCTATAAATAAAAATTTTATTATATAAAAAGGCTAAAGTATATATTTATTGGGGATAAATAAGAAAAGTAAAAGGTAGAAAGGAATATGATAAAATGTCAAACGGATTTAGTTATTCAGCAAGTAATGCCTTAAAGCATGCTCAAGAGGAAGCTATTAGACTTAAAAGTCCAATACTTGGAACTGAGCATGTATTATTAGGCTTGATAATGGAAAATGAAGGACCAGCAGGTAAGATTCTTAGAAAGGTAGTTAAATTAGAAGAGGTAAGAGCTGTTATAGAAAAAATAACACCTCCATCAGAGACAATGCCAAGCTATATAACTATTAGTCCAAGAACTAAAAATATTATTGAAAAGGCTCATAGATATGCAAGAAAATTTAATCAAAATTATACTGGAACTGAATGTATATTACTTGGATTGATTGATGAGGGTGAAGGTATTGGTGTTCAAATTCTAGCTAATATGACCAATGTAAAAGCTATATATAATGAGATACTAAATATGCTTAATTCACAACAGCCTAACTCTGAAAATAGTGGTGAAGGTGAGCTTGGTAGTTCTAGTTCTGGGGCAGGTGGAAGAGCCTTAGATAAATATGGAATAGACTTAAATAAACAAGCAAAGGCTGACAAGATAGACCCTGTTATTGGAAGAAGTAATGAAATTGAAAGAATTATTCAAATTTTATCAAGAAGAACTAAAAATAATCCTTGCTTAATTGGTGAGCCAGGAGTAGGTAAAACTGCTATAGCTGAAGGCTTAGCACAAGAAATAGTTAAAGGTAATGTACCAGAAATATTAAAGAATAAGAGAATTGTAACTCTAGATATTGCTGGTATGGTTGCTGGTGCTAAATATAGAGGAGAATTTGAAGAAAGACTTAAAAATGCCATGAAGGAAATCAAAGCAGATGGCAATATTATTCTTTTCATTGATGAGCTACACACTATTATTGGAGCAGGTGCTTCTGAGGGCTCAATAGATGCTTCTAATATTCTTAAGCCATCACTTGCAAGAGGAGAGCTTCAGGTTATTGGTGCAACAACCATAGATGAATATAAAAAGTATATAGAAAAGGATGCTGCTCTAGAAAGAAGATTCCAACCTATTATAGTTGAAGAACCATCTGTAGATGATACTATTCAAATATTAAAGGGCTTGAGAGACAAGTATGAGGCTCATCATAAGGTAATAATAACTGATGAAGCTATCGAGGCTGCAGCAAAGCTTTCTCATAGATATATTTCAGATAGATTTTTACCAGACAAGGCGATTGATTTGATAGATGAAGCTGCATCAAGAGAAAGATTAAAAAGTGTTACAGCGCCTACTAATTTGAAAGAAATTGAAGAGCAAATAAAGGAAGCACAAAAGGAAAAGGAAGCTGCAATAAATAATCAAAACTTTGAGAAGGCTGCTGAATTTAGAGATAAAGAAAGAAGCTTGCTTGAACTTCTAAATAATGAAAAGGAAGCATGGAAAACTAAACAAAATCTTAATGAGAGAAAAATTGGATATGAAGAAATTGCTGATATTATCGGCAAATGGACTGGAATTCCAGTTAGAAAATTGCAGGAGGACGAGTCAAAGCGTCTTCTAGACATGGAAAATATTATTCATAAGAGAGTAATAGGTCAGCAGCAAGCTGTCGAGGCAGTTTCAAAAGCTATTAGAAGGGCTAGAGTTGGATTAAAGGACCCTAAAAAACCTATTGGAACATTTATATTCTTAGGACCTACTGGAGTAGGTAAAACAGAGCTATCTAAAGCCTTGGCAGAAGTTATGTTTGGAGATGAAAATGCTATAATCAGAGTAGATATGTCTGAATATATGGAAAAGCACTCTGTATCAAAAATAGTTGGTTCACCTCCAGGATACGTAGGATTTGATGAAGGCGGACAATTAACAGAAAGAGTAAGAAGAAAGCCATATAGCGTTATACTTTTTGATGAAATTGAAAAGGCTCATCCAGATGTGTTTAACATATTACTACAGATGCTAGATGATGGAAGATTGACAGATTCTAAAGGAAGAACAGTTGACTTTAAAAATACTGTGATAATAATGACATCTAATGTTGGAGCTAGTACAATTTCTAAGCAAAGAACTCTTGGATTTACAGCAATGGCTAGCAATGAGGAAAAAAATGAATATGAAAAGATGAAGGAAAATGTACTTTCGCAATTAAAGGAAGCCTTTAAGCCTGAATTTTTAAATAGAATAGATGAAATTATTGTATTCCATGCCTTGAATAAGGATGATATTGAAGAAATAGTATCATTAATGATAAATAATTTATCAAAGAGACTAGGAGAACTAGGTATAACAATAGAGGTTGATGATAGCGCTAAGAAGCTGTTAGCAAGTGAGAATTTTGATATAAACTATGGAGCAAGACCTCTACAAAGAGCTATTAGAAGAAAAATTGAAGATAGACTTTCTGAAGAGATTTTGAAAGGTACTATAAATAAATCAGACACTATTTTAGTTACAGTAGAGGATAATGAATTAAAATTTACAACAAAAGATAAATAAAGTTGATTGCACGGAATATAAAAAACGGTTGTAAGAACCGTTTTTTATATTCCGTGTTTAATTAAAATTAGAGAAACAGTATGCTGAAGAAAAATAGTTTTAACTATTTAATAAACGCTACAATTTTCTCATATAGATTTGCTAATAAATCAAAATCTATAGTGCTTATATATTCTGTCTCTAGGTTGTCATATAGCTTATAGATCTCTTTTAATACAGCAATTCCTTTTGCCATGCCTTCGCTATATGTTGACTGAATTTCTTTGAGTAAAGCATCATTATCCTCATCAAAGTTTTCTCTTAGAAGCTCTGCATACATATCTATTACTTTATCATCTTCAGATTCTGGGAAGAATTCATGAGGTGCAGTACTATCAAATACAACAATATTAAGCTCTGGGAATACTAACATGTCAACACTTGCAATATCTGAAGCACAGTAATATACATCTACATCGATACCTCTTTCAGATGCAGCCATTGTCATTCTTTTTAGCAATGTAGATTTAGAGGTTCCAGGTCTACCTTTGATATAAAATTTTGTTTTGTTATTAATTATTTCCTCAACATAGTTTGTAGGTCCATTGGCTGATATAGCACCAAAAAATCTTTCATGCATTATTCCAGGTTTATCTAAGCTTATTTCACCTAATACTTCGTTTATTTTTCTTTCAATTACTTCATCTGCCTTAGAAAAATCTATATTTTGCAAATATACTTGTTCCCAATCATCGTGGATTTTCTTAGCATCCTTAAAATATTGTATTGCCTCTTTAAACTTTTCTTCAATATTGCCTTTTAATTCACTTATTCTATCTGATTCACTAGTATAACAGCATTTTAAGCTAATTATATTTTTATCTGAATAATCAGTATCTTCATTATCCATTAAGCATTTGCTAAAAATTCCAATACTTAAATTTCTATCGATTATTCCTTGGATAACATTGTTGTCTATTGGATCATGTATTATTTCCAAATTTTCAATTTTACTAAGAATATCACTAGAAACCTTTTTTAGTATCATTGTTGTAATTAATCTAGAACAACACTCTATTACAATTGTATTCTTTAGTTCTTTAATATTACTATTAATTAAGTTACATTTTCCTTCAGAGTTGTAAGAAAC
>JBPOHM010000044.1:0-2799 GCA_052035585.1 Bacillota bacterium | reverse complement strand
ACTCCTTGAAAACTTCTAGTCTTAATCTCTTGAAGCTTCTTATAAGCTCTAGATTTTCACTTTCAAAGAAATCAATCATTTCAATAATTGAATCTATCCATTTCTGAACAGCCTTATAATATTTTATTATAGATGAGTTGATAGAATCTAAATCGAACTCAGCAATTAGTGTAGAAAAATCAAATATTGATGAAATAGATAAGTTCTTATGATGCTTAGTTATTTGCTCCATTATTTCTTCGTATTCCTTCATAAGAGCTGGTTTTTCAATATAAACCTTATAATATAGCTGTGTTATATTGTCATCATTAAAAATTGGCTCTAAACCATTACTAATGAATAAATTGAGAGTAAGCTGAGTTTTTTCAGTTTGTGAATAAATCCTATTATCCATTATCATTTTTGCATACTCATCATTTGTTAAGCTTGTATTACAAGGTAATAAATAAACATTAGCACAGTCTCTATTGTAATTATCTAGGTCTAAGCAATAAGTATCTCCTTCGATGGCAAACCAATAATCAAGGTTCTTAATACGATGACAATTACCCTCTTGAAAAGGAAATGTCTTATCATCTATCATTGTTATTAATTGTTTTACAGTAGGTATAGTCCAATTTTTATATCCACTTAAATTTAAATTGTCAACAATCTCCTTAGCTTCCTCAAATGTAAATGTGTGTGTCTCACTGTTTATATTATAAAAATCAAAGTAATCTAAGTTAGCCCATAGAATACCAGTTAATTTATCCATAATAACACCTGGTTTATTTTTAAAGAAAAACCATCTTTGTACTGCTATTGCATCCAGTATTTTATCTATTCCTTCACCTGAGAGTGATCTAATTTTTGAATTTATATTTCTAAGCTGAGAATCTATTTCAGTTAATTTTTCCAAATATTTTGATTTTTCATTTGATAGAATTGCTTGCTCTTTACTAAGCTTATGGATTTTTTCTACATTTATTGGATTATTAGTTCCTTCAAAATTTTCTTCAATGTATTTAATTTCATCTAACAATTGATTTTTTTTATTCAGTAATTCTAATATTGTAGAGCTTTGCATAATGTGAATTCCTTTCTTAATAATTACAGTTTTATATTATCTATTTAAATATAACATAAAACTTGTAAATATGACAATAATTATTATTTAAAATTAAAAATATATTTGCATATTTCTTTACTTTTTTATTATTGCATGATATTATCAAATCTATAATGGGTTAATTTGCTTAATTTTATATTTATTTGTCACATTTTAATAGTTTTTATTGAAAAAAATAAAATATAATATTATAATTGTAATCAAGTATTTATTAGTTTAAAAGCTTAGATATGTTAAGCGTTTTGGAGGATATTATGTTTTGTAGCAAGTGTGGTTATAAAATAGATGAAAATCATAAATTTTGTGGTAAATGTGGTGCGAAAATTGAAAAGGAAGCATCTGCTACTAGTTCTACTAATGCATCTAATTTAGACAGTTTTATTGGTAACATATCTAAAACAACTGATAAGCAATCTGTAGATAGTGATATATTTAGCAAGGTAGAAGAAGTACAAAATGATGATAAAGATGTAAAAAATAAAAAAAAGAAAAAATCATTATTTCAAAAGAAGACAAACAGTAATAAAAAAGCAAATACAAAGAAAAAAGCTAAGATAGTTAGACCAAAACAGAAGGTAAAGGCAAAAAAGAAACCAAATATAACGAAAAATAAATCAGGGAAAAAGCTAAATTTAAAAATATTGTTACCGGCAATTATAATACCAATAATTATTTTAATTGGAGTTTTAGTGTTTATATTTTTTATAAATAAATCATCAAACCCAACTAATAGTATTGCAAAAGCAATTAAAACTACTTATGAAAGGATAGATGAATATTCAAGAAAAGTAGAACAAATGCCTGATTTCTCAATAAACAAGTCGGAAATTTTATCATCGAAATCAGATGTAGGAATTATTGAGAAAGAGCAATATCTAAAAATTAAAGATTCTTCAGGTGGATTATTAAATGAAAATGTTTTAGGAAGCATAAAAGGTATGTCTGTTAAATACAGCGAAAAACAAGATGTTAAATCTGATTTATTCGATGCTAAGTTATCATTAGCAAATGAAAAGGATGAAGAGATTTTCGCAAAAATCTCATCATCACCTGAGTTAGTAACATTAAGTTTACCTAGCTTATATCATAATAATTTAGGTATGCATTTTAAACAAGATGAGAGTGAAAATGCTTTAACTATAACTACGGCTTATTATGATAAAGTTTTGCAGCTATTAGATTTATTAAAAAACAGTGAGAGCTCATTTAATATTTTCAAGGAATCCTTAAAGGATAAATTATATGCTTTAGTTAATGATATAATTAAAAATTCTGAAATCACAGTTATTAGTGAAGAAGAATCAATTGATATGGAATATAGTATTAAAATAGATGACAATAGTTTATTAGAAGCTATAAAAGCTTTTCTAAATCAAGTTAAGGAGGATGATTTTTATAAGAAACTTCAAATTCTTTATTCTGAAGTTATGGAGGAAGAAGCTTTAGACATTAACAGTATTGATATGCTTATTGCAAGCATTGATAAAACTATTAAAGCATCAACAGCAATCCAAGAAGATGGAGATAATAATACAGAAGTTGAAGTTCATAAAACAGAGATCAGATTAGTAATTGATGAAAACCAAATTATACGAAATGTTGGCTTTGATATTTTAATTGATGGTGTTAATGTAGATATTAAAACATACATAGATGATTTGGAAAATAAGCTAAGCTTAAAGGCAAATATA
>JBPOHM010000387.1:0-4470 GCA_052035585.1 Bacillota bacterium | reverse complement strand
TGGTGATTCAAATTATATCAGAAAATTGGGGGTCATTGTTATTTATTTTATAAAAACTTTGTAACCCTTGATAATATAAGATTTTAATAAAAAAATAGGAGTGTCTATTTGACACTACCTTATAATAGAAAGGAATGTAAATATGAAAAAATTTCTTAATGAGTTTAAAGAGTTTGCTATACGTGGTAATGTTATTGATATGGCAGTCGGTGTTGTTATAGGAGGTGCTTTTAAAGCAATAGTTGACTCTCTAGTAGCAGATATAATTACTCCGTTTTTAGGTTTATTTGCAAATCAAGATTTAAGTGATAAAGTATTTGTTATAAGAGATGTAGCAATAAAATATGGTTCGTTTATATCTTCAATTATAAACTTTGCTTTAATGGCATTTGTTATATTTATGATTATTAAAATGCTTAATAAGGTTAAGGGTTTAGGTAAAAAAGAAGTTGTTGTAGAAGCTGAAGTTACTACAAAAACATGTCCTTATTGCTTAAGTGAGGTTCCAATTAAAGCAACAAGATGTAAGCATTGTACTTCTGAATTGGACAAATAGTACATATTTATTTTATAAAATATTAAGTAAATGTTAAACTCTTTATAAAAATTATTGTTGTTTGAAATTTATTGCTTTGATATAATATTCTCAAGTAATGCTGTTGGAGGAAACAATATGAAAAAAATAGTTATCCTATTAATTTTTATTGTATTATTTACATTAACGGGATGTGAGAGTGTATCACCAACTCCTATAAGTGCAAATGCTGTTGTGATTGATGTAGCTTCATCAGATATGCTTGCTGCTATTGAAGATGAAAAAATAGTCAAAGAGCTTACTGCTATGTTTAATATTCTAAGGATGCAAAAAACAGACAAGAAAATTGATGAATCATCACTTGTTAATGTTATTTACTACAAGGATAAAAAAGAAATATCTATTTTTTCTGTTGATAAAAATGGTGTATTGTATCTATACAGAAACGATAAAAATATATATAAGGTAGTAAATAAAAGTGTAAATTACAAGCGTATAACAGAGATATTTGAGGAATATAAGAATACAAAAAAATAATAGATTACATAAAATATAATTTATCTACAAATTTTTTCGTAATATCAAAAAATAATGATTGATATTTTTACAAAATATGATATTATTTATATTTGTGTGCGAGAAATTTGGAGGTAAAAAAACATTATGCAAAACAATCAAACTAATCATGTAAAATTGGTAACATGTGATCCAACTGCTTTAGGTCTTTTTGGTCTAGCAATTGTTACACTTGTTGCATCATCGCAAAAGCTTGGACTTACTGATTCAACTTCATTAGTAATTCCATGGGCAATATTTTTAGGAGCAGGAGCTCAATTAATCGCATCAATCAATGATGCAAAACATAATAACATATTTGGAGCTACAGCATTTGGTGGCTTCGCATTCTTCTGGTTTGCAGTTGCAATGTCATGGATGATCCAAAAAGGAGTATTTGGAGAAGCATTAATGGCATCAGCAGATTCAAGACAACTTGGAGTAGCATTTATCGGATACTTAATATTTAGTGTTTATATGACAATAGGAGCATTAGAAACGAATAAGGTATTATTTATAATTTTTATACTAATAGATTGCCTATTTATAGGTCTTTCTCTAAGCTCATTTAATATTATGTATCATCAAACACATTTACTAGCTGGTATATCTGAATTATTAGTAGCATTATTTTCATTCTATGGTTCAGCAGCAAATGTATTAAATGCACATTTTGGAAAGGTTGTTTTACCAATAGGTAAACCATTTGGAATTTTTAAAAAATAAGAATTAAAAAATGATGAAAAAGATGCTAGAAGCTATATTGAATAGCTTTTAGCATCTTTTATTTTTAACTAATATTTATATTAGTGTTGAGCTTGGAAGCAAGAATATACTGTAACATCTACTGAGTTACCTGATACAGTGAATTTTGCATATTGTAAGAAGTTGTTAACTGTAATCATTTTAGTCTCACCATTAGCTATAGGAATATCTACTCCTGTATCATCTACCCAATTTATTCCATCTGGGCTTAGTTGAACTCTAACAACAACATCTTGTGATGAGAGATTTCCGCCATTTTTGAAAAACCAATTGTATGATGATTCCTTAGAAATATCTACAACTAATGAATCCGTTGGAGTATTTGCAGTTATAGTTTCACCAGCTAATATTGGATTAGCAAGATTAAAAGCATTGTGACTTGTAAATACTAAATCATTTTGAACTTTACCTATAACATTAGTTCCAGCATCTAAACCAACAGTAGTGCCAGCAGTTAAACCAACTTCAGCGCCTGGAGCTAAATCAACCTCAGTACCGGCAGCTAATTCAACAGTACCAATATTATTAGTACCAGCAGCTAAGCCAACTATAGCACCAGCGGCTAAGTCAACAGTAGCACCTGGAGCTAAATCAACTTGAGTACCAGCAGTTAAGCCAACAGTAGTACCAGCAGCTAAACTAACTTCTGCACCTGGAGCTAAATCAACTTGAGTACCAGCAGTTAAGCCAACAGTAGTGCCAGCAGTTAAACTAACTTCAGCACCTGGAGCTAATTCAACAGTAGTTCCAGCAGCTAACTCAACTGTACCACTAACTGGTAAACCAGTATTATCTACTTGTAATGGGACAATTTCGTTTGTATCTGTATTAAATACATAAACTTGACTCTTTAATTGTGACGCAATATCTTGAAAAACAGGCATTCCTGGCATTTTCATCACTCCTTTTTAATATTTTGTCCACATAATAATATATGTTTGTATTTTGTAGTTGCTACAATTTATTAGAAATATTTTAATTATTTCTAACACCTTGAAGCCAAACCTTAATTTTGCTATTAGTTTGAGTAGCATTTCTAAATGCTAATCTAACAAAAAAGCTTCTTCTTAATGGAATAATAGATTGTGTATCATTAGGTTTAATTATATATGGCCCATTATCAATAAAAGTGTTTATTTTATCTGGACTTATTTGAACAATAACCTCAACATCTGATTTACCAATATTTTTAACAAAGTAAAAATAATCATCAATATCTATACATTTAAACCATGAAGTATAATTATATATATCAGCTGTTGAATGCTCTTCAACAATATTAATAATATTATGCTTATGATGATCCTTTTCTAATGTTATCACAATATAAGGTTTGTTTTCGCCTTTAATGCTTGTGAATTTGCATAATCCACAACTTATTAGATCATCAGTGTATATATATAAGTTTGTAGTTGCTACATGGCTATCTTTAAATATAGAGCTTACATCCCATTTGTACCAACCGATATTAGTTATTGTATTTTTTATTTCGTTTTTTTCAACATAAACATTGATTTTATTACAGCTATATAGTTCTTCACAGTACATAAATAATTCTGCTTTTTTTATATAGACATTTTCATCTAAAATAATAGGGTCGAATATTAAATTTGATGTATAATAGTCTCTACCACATTTTCCAACTATTAAAGTGTTGCAATTTTTAGAAACAGAATTATTAACACTGTTTGTACAACAAATTGGTTTTACATTTATATTTTCCATAATTTGCTAGTATACTTTGTAAATATACCATTGCTCCTTTCATATTTAATTATTGTAAAAAGTTATTGATACATTTTATTATATTCATAAGTGTTAAGAATGTACTAGCTTAAGTAAAATAAATAAACCATAGTAATTGAATACTATGGTTTTTCTTTGTTTTCATTGTTTATTCAGTTTTAAGTTTAATATTACTAATATCAGGCTCAACATTCATAGAGTAGTTTGTATCATAAATTACAAATCCTAGCTTAGCATTTGCTGGTTTTCTAATATTTTGCTTTTTAGTATAATCAACCTCAACTAAACTGTTATTTTTTCCTTTGCTATAAAAAGCAGCAAGCCTTGCAGCCTCTATGTATTCAATGTCCTCTAACTCATCACCATTAGTTTTTATAACAACATGGGAACCAGGGATACTCTTAGCATGAAACCAAAAATCATCCTTTCTGGCATGCTTAAATGTAATTAAGTCATTTTGAATATTATTTTTTCCAACTAATATTTCATGACCATGAGAAGAGATATATACTAGAAAGTCATTTTTAACTTTACTTGAACCTTTAGGTGCTTTGTATTTTTTAATGAAGCCTTCCTCAGCTAGCTCTTCATATATTTGGTCTAAATCATCTATAGTTTGACATGCTTCAATACTAAATAAAATATTCTCTAAATATTCAATATCTGAACTAGTTGACTCAATTAGCTTTAATAACTCTTCCTCGGCAGATTTTAGCTTGTTGTATCTTTTATAATACTTCTGTGAGTTTAGAGACAATGAATTAAGCTTTGGATCTAAAGGTATTGTAATTTCCTTTTGTTCAGGATCATAGTAATTTATAACTGTTAATTTGTTGTTTTCATAGGGCATATGAAGATTTGATATAATT
>JBPOHM010000017.1:0-1659 GCA_052035585.1 Bacillota bacterium | reverse complement strand
ATGAATCTAATAATATTGAAGTAAAAAAATATTCTATAAAGGAAATTATTTTCTTAATGTTTATTAGCTTAGCAGCCTTATATGCATCAAATATGATAACTGTAGCAATTAATACTTTGATAGCTCTCCTTAAGGGGACAGATGTTATAAATCCTTTACAAACTATAATAAGCACATCAAGTCTTGTTTACACATTTATTTATGTTTGTATTGTAGCACCAGTTGTTGAAGAGCTCATGTTTAGAAAAATTTTACTAAATAAATTATTACCATATGGAAAGAAGCTTTCAATTGTAGTATCTGCTTTTGCTTTTGGATTATTTCATGGTAACCTATATCAAATTTTATATGCATTTATTATTGGATTGATATTAGCGCATATAACTATTAGTGCAAGAACAATAAAGTATTCTATAATCTTACATATTATTATCAATACATTAGGCTCTGTAGTTCTTCCAAGCCTTGTTTTAAATGGAACTGAAGCAGCCGCACTTCTTGCAGTGCTTATATTATTTGTTTGTATGGTAACAGGAATTGTGCTTTTTATAACAAAAAGAAAAGTTCTATTTCCAAAATTAGAAGAGGAAATAGAATTAGATCAACAGGGAGCAGTAAAAATATCAACATCGTTATTATCAACAGGTATGATAGTGTTTTGGGCTACAATAATAGCCTTAATTATAGCAAGGACATTCTTTTTGAACTTTTAAATTTAGGAGACTAAAGAAAAGCTTATATATTTTCTTTAGTCTCTGTTGTTATTATGCTAAAGCTATTAAAATCCTTGCCAAATTTCATACCATCTTTATATCCAAGCTTTATTGAGTTAGAAATTTTATTTTTACTAAAATTTAAGGTTCCATTGAAAAGGTTACCTAAATCATGGTTAGGTTTAATTAAATATAAATTAGTATTTGGAAATTCATTTTTTAATTCATCTAGTGAAGTTTTATAATCACATGAAATAACTATAATATCTTTAAATCCATAATCATACAAAGGCTTAATAGGAATATTATCGATTAAGCCACCATCCACATAATATTTATTATTAATTTCTATAGGTTCAAAAATTAGAGGCAGAGCAGAGGATGCTAATAGAATTTTATGTACATTTTCAATGCTTTTATAATTTAGCCCTAAGTATGCAATTTCACCAACAGGTATTTTATCATAAGCACTTAGTGCAGCTCTTATGCTTCTAAGCTCTCTTGGAATATCTGTAATATCGACGCAGCTTGCATATATTACTTTATCAGAAGCTGATAAATTATGTATTTCAATTTCTTTAAATAGCTTAATTAAATTTTTACGGTCACATAAGTAAGATTTATTCAGAGGTTTATTTTCTTTAATACTTTTTAACATATTCATAATTTCATATACATTTACACTATCAGTAAAAAATATATCACTTACTTTATTTTGCCAGATATCAATAGCCTCATCAACGCCTACACTTTCAATTAAAGCAATATTAAGGGCACCTATTGAAGCACCTGAAAAACCAGTTATATTTTCATATATATTATATTGTTCAAGTGCTTTTATAACTCCAATCTGATATGCTCCCTTTGCTCCACCACCACTGAGAACTAAGCCTAAATTTTCTATATAATCACCTACTTAAATAAATATTACAATTAATTTATTAAT
>JBPOHM010000360.1:0-4204 GCA_052035585.1 Bacillota bacterium | reverse complement strand
CTGCATAAATCTATTTTTGTTTTGCAAAATTAATTAAATTAAAAGAAGTAAATAAATAAATGACTAATGTCATCATTGATTTTATAATTTATTTTTAGTGAAAATAATTGTAAATGAAATATTTGATATTATAATAATGCTTTTGGAAAATTTTTGAAATAAAGAGATATTCAAAAAAATTCTTTAATTTTACCTAGTAAAATTTTCACATGCAATATTTCTACCACCCCGACCATCTCGGCTCCGCTTCTTTTGTTACAGACGGAGTGGGTGCAGTATGCCAGCACATCCAGTATTTGCCTTTCGGAGAATTATTTGTGAGCCAGAGGAATTGCGAGTTTGATTCCCGCTACAAATTCACTGCTAAGGAGCTAGACAATGAGACCAGCTATACGTATTTCGGGGCGAGGTATTATGATTCAGATTTAAGTAGCTGGTTATCAGTTGATCCTTTATCGGATAAATATCCATCGCTATCACCGTATATTTATAGTGCGGATAATCCGGTGGTGCTGGTGGATCCGAATGGGAAGGTTATTAAATTAGTTGGAACACTTGAAATGTCAATATTTCAATCTCTTTTAAAAAGTTTTAAAGGTATTAATGGTGAAAATATGCAAGCTGCTTTCGGAATAGAACAATCAATGAAATATGAAAATGTTTTTTATTCACATGGTTTTACAAAAAATGATTTTAGAAAAAATTACTTTAATGTAACAGGTGTAAAGTTAAAAGGTAAAATTTTAAATGAAGCATATAATATACATAGAGCATTAGCTAGTAATGAGCTTATAGAAGTAATGATTCCTTTGGGTAATGAGCCATCTTTCGTAACAAATCCAGGGCAAATGGGAACAATTATAGATGAAATACCGAATTATGTGAACCCTAGTAATTTTAATGAGGAAATTTTAAAATTTGTATATGCTATAAAAAATGGAGCTACAAAAGAAGAATTGATAGATATATTTGAAAATTCTAATGCTGATCAAGATGGAATAAATTGGAAATATTTTAGATACAAAAGTAAATATTACAATTCAAATGAGCCCAATCATAAAGGAACAATAGTTATAAGTGGTGATAAAGCAAAATCAGAAAGATCAATAATTGATGCATTAAAAAATTCTTTTAATACATTAGAATTTAAATGTATAACATGTGGTGATAAAATTCAATAATAAAACATATGAAAAAATTAATTTTTGTTTTAATATTAATATCTGTGACTAATATTTATTCTCAAAAAGTCAATATATTTTTAGACGATAGTTTATATATAAAAATTAAAAAAACAACTTTATCATTTGGTGATTTTAAAGTAGAATTAAAAGATACACTCCCTGACGGTAAATATTATTTATATAATTTAAGAAGAAATGATAGTGCAAAAATGAGTGAAAGTAATTTAATTATGATAGGAGAATATAAAAATAATCTTAAAAATGGTGAGTTTTATCAATATGTAAAATATAATGAAAAAGATGCAAGCATTCTTAGAAGAATAGAAAATTATAAAAATGGAATTTTTGATGGATTTCAGGGAGATTTATCTGATTATGTACCATTAAAATTTTATTATAATTTCAAAGATGGAAAATTAAATGGGCCACAGTTGGTGATGTGTAAGTATTATGTTAAGCGAAAACCTATTTTTTATTTATGCAAAATCTTAAATTATGATAATGATACATTAGTGAGCTGGATAGAATTTTATAATAACGAGAATGTATATATTAGAGTTAATGGAAATCTTTTGCATGGGGGAGCAATAGCATATGAATATAATATTAAAGGTGAAATAACAAGAAAAATTGCATTTGATGAAGGTCAAATACTTTGGATAGAAAATTATGATAACATGATAATAAGTGAAAAAATAATTTATAATGATAATCCATATGGTGGTGCAACATGTGGATTTGGTATATCTGAAGATGCTAGAAGTTATGTTATATACAATCCCATCCCTTTATATGGTTGCATCATACGATATGATAAAAATGGTGATGAAATTCAAAAAATTAATTATTATAATGGTAAGATTGAAAATAAATGAATATTATGAAGATGGTAAATTAAATACAGTAACAGCACCTAATGAGATAAGCTCCGGAGCTCCATATACTATTAAATGCGACTACTGGACTAATCATAATGCTAGCTTATCTAATAACACTGGTATATGGGCACAAACGCTGCATTATGACCCAATGAATGATGGAAATGAATTTGAGACAGTAACCATCTCTGATGGCCTAGGTAGAGCTATACAAGTAAAAAAGAAATCTACTATATATGGTGTAGACTCCGTAGTAGTATCTGGCAAAATAATATTTGATAAGCTTGGCAGACAAGAACAGGTATATCAGCCAGAAACAGAAGTATATAATGGCGCTATAAATCATAGTTATAGCAATCTATCTTGGCAAAATCCCACTACATATTCTTATGATATCCTAGATAGACCACGCTTACAAAATAATCCTGATGGTACTCATATTATTTACTCTTATGATTTTGGTACAGATAATTTCGGTAAAACATGTTTCAAAACTAATATAACTGACCCTAATGGTAAGGTAACAGAGCAATACAAAGATGCACGAGGTCTGCAGACTACAGTAGTAGCTCCTATGAATACTATTACTAGCTTTATATACACATCATTAGGGCAGATAAAGACCTCAATAGATCCAGAGTACAATTCTACCAATTATCATTATGATATGTTAGGCAGATTGATAGAGCGAGAGCATCCTGATGCCGGCATTACACAATATCAGTATGATATGGCTGGTAATATCTTGAAAAAAATAAGTGAAAACTCAGATATAAATTATAGATATCAAGAGGGTAGGCTATCAAATATACTTTATCCTGGAAATGAAGAGATGGATGTATATTATGAGTATGGTGCAGCTGGTAGTGGCAATCAGAGTGGAAGATTAGTAAAACAGCAGGATGCTTCTGGAGTGCAGACATTCTGGTATGGGAATATGGGTGAGCTGATTGGAAACATACACACCTATGTAGTGCCAGGTGGCGAGCCGTATACTTTTGAAATGCGTTGGCAGTATGATAGCTGGAATAGATTGATAAATATACAATATCCAGATGGAGAACTCGTTAATTATTATTATGACAATGGTGGTAAATTAATACGTATGAATGGTGAAAAACTAGGAGAGCAATATCATTATATTGCAGAAATACTTTATGACAAATTTGATAGTCGTACATATATACACTACGGTAATGGGACATATAGTGAATATTACTTTGACCCATTAAATCGTAGATTAAAAAATCTAAAAAGCTATGACGCAAGTGGACATAAAATGCATGATATTGATTATGGCTATGATGGAGTAGGTAATATTTTACATCAATCTAATAATGGGGAGTATGTATATAATGGAGCTGGCGGACCTTATAATTATAATTATGAATATGATGAACTATATCGACTAATACATTCAGAAGGTAATTTCGAATCTAATAATAATGGTAACATGTATTTCAATCAGAATATGAGCTATAGTCCATCTGGTAATATAACAAATAAACAACTATATGGTCAAACTTTAATAAATGGTGGAGTGAATAATATAGACTATAACAGAGACTACCATTATAATGGTAGACCGCATCAAATAACTAATGCAGGAGAAAATGAATATGAATGGGATGGCAATGGTAATATGATATTTAGAAATACTTCACAGGGCAAAAGGTATCAATGTTGGGATAATGAGGATAGGCTAGTAGCGGTACATGATGAGGGAGATATGCCACAGCTCTCTGCATATCTATATGATGGTGGAGGAGAGAGAGTATGGAAACTAACTGGTGGTGTTATACAAAACTACATGAACGGGCAACAAATATATAACAGTGTACATTTAGATAAAACACTCTATGCTAGTCCTTATATGGTGATGACAGAGCAGGAGTATACCAAGCACTACTATATAGAGGGCGAGCGTATATGCTCTAAGATAGGTGGTGGCTTCCAGGGGATACGTATCCCTCCTACAAGCACCCCTATAGACTTCATCAATGGTAGTACACATATATGTTCTATGCAGCTACACGAAATGGTAGATAGAAATGCACAATGTGCGAGGTATAATGGAGATATATATATGAATCCAGATCTACAACCAGCACTTAATGATGGAAATAAATATGAAGGATTGCA
>JBPOHM010000083.1:0-9108 GCA_052035585.1 Bacillota bacterium | reverse complement strand
ATCTGCAAATTTATATATATCCTCTAAATAAACTGTTTGAATATTTAACCTTTCAATATACTTTTCTAATAGCTCTCTTGCATCATCACTCATGTCATTTAATATAAATAAAAGATTTCTATTAGCTTTTTTATCAAATATAAGCTTTAATATGTTTCTTATATCTACTTTTTCAATAGTGGCTTCCTCAAAATATTTCATTATAAATATATTGGTAGCTTCACCATCCTTGATAGCACTATATGAATACTTTCTTATTTTTTTAATATCCTTATATCGATATTGATTTAAGTAAAGCATGATAAAGCTTTCAATCTCACTATAATCAGAGTAAAATATTTTATTCTTAAATTTCTTTAGCTTTATTCTTTGCAATAGCTTATTTTTCCCTGTTTTAATTTTTTTATCTATTCTTATCTTATTTAATAAAGTGAGAATTAAAAATATCTGAGTTGCTATAACAACTGAAAAAACAATGCTTTTACTATAATTATATAGTAAAATATAAATAATTACTGTTAAAATTGACTTTATAAGAGCAATATCAAGCCTGTATCCTATGTATTTTCTTGTTTTTAATGTCTCCTCAATGTATAATCTCTTTAATACCTTATCATCCATAATATTAAAAAAACACCTCCTATAAGAAGTGTTTCCAAAATTTTATAACTTATACAAATTTAAATCGCAAAAAAATAATTTGCCGGCTAAGTAAAAGCCCGACAAACTATTATTTTGCATTAACTGCTTTTTCTAATCTTTCTAAATGCTTAATTGGAAAATATGCTAATAATTCTTTAAATTGCTCAACTGTTAAATTCTCTGCTGTTGTATAAATTCTTATTTTTTCTTCTAAGCTTGCTTCGATAAATTCATTTTTTATTTCTTCAAAAGTTTTTTCCATAACAATCTTTCTCCTTTACAAGGTTATTTATAGTATTTAAATTATTTACTTAATTATACATTATTTAAAAATTACTTATGACAAATCTAGTGCTGATGTAATACATATAATTTCAATTTCTGAAGATGTTGGGTTATAACATCTATGTGGTACATTTGAATCTATGTATAAACTGTCGCCAGCTTGCAAAACCTCATTTGAATTATTAAATTCAACTAGTACCGTTCCTTTTTTTGCTATTATACATTTATGACAGTTTAAAATGTTAAATGCTTTACTATCCCATTGATTAGGTTCTAAAATTATTTCATAGACATAAAACTCAGGCTTAATTCCACTAGCTTCGCTAATATGAGTTAAAAAGCTAATGTCAGCCTTATTATCAGAGCTTACAGTTTTTCTCTCATGCTTTTTAGTAATAATCATTTTGTTATTATCTTCTTCTAAAAAGTAATATAAAGAAACATCTAAAACCTTGCTAATTTTAGTTAGCGCAGTTAATGATGGTTCTAGCTTATTTCTTTCAAGCTGTGATATATAACTTGCTGTAAAGCCTGTAATTTCTGCAAGTTCTCCAATAGTCAATTTCTTGACCTGTCTAAGCTGCCTTATTTTATTACCATCCATTATAACCTTCCAAACTTAAATTAAAATTAAGAACTAAGCTTTTAAAATGCATCTAGCTTGTCTGAAAATTTAGTAAATCTATCAATAAACACTAGCTCAACTGTACCTAAAGAGCCATTTCTGTGCTTTGCTATAATAACCTCTGCTATTCCCTTTTTCTCAGATTCTTCTTTAGTATAATACTCATCTCTATATAACATCATAACGATATCGGCATCCTGCTCTATCGCTCCAGACTCTCTTAGGTCAGATAAAAGTGGTCTTTTATCTGGACGCTTCTCAACCTCTCTTGATAGCTGTGATAGTGCAACTACTGGACAATCAAGCTCTCTTGCAAGCTGCTTCAAGCCTCTTGATATATTCGAAATTTCTTGTTGTCTACTCTCTGATTTAGCTCCATAGGACATTAGCTGAAGATAATCTATTATAACTAGATCAAGACCTTTATCAATCTTTAATCTTCTACATTTTGATATTAAATCAAATAAAGATATTGAAGCAGTATCATCTATAAACATATTAACTGATGATATGCTATTCATTACATTGGCTAATCTTAACCAATCATCATCATCTAAGGCACCAGTTCTAAATTTAGATATTTCTACTAGAGACTCTAAGCTTATAAGCCTTTGTATGTACTGTTCCTTAGACATTTCCAAGCTGAACAGGGCAACCGATGCTCCTGATTTTGCTGCATTCATAGCCATATTTAAAGCAAGTGATGTTTTTCCCATGGCTGGTCTTGACGCCAATAATATTAAATCTGAACGCTGAAGTCCAGCTGTTATACGGTTTAAATCCTTAAATCCTGTATTAACACCAGTAATGCTTCCTTTTACTTTTGCACGTTCTTCTAACTGATTAAATACTGTTAACAATACTTCCTTAACATTAGAAAAGTCATTTGTGCTTCTATTTTGTGATAAAGAAAAAATCCTAGATTCTGCTAAGGTAATTAGATTTTGTACATCATCACTTTCCTTATATCCCTTTTCAATTAGCTCATTTGATATATTAATAATCTTTCTTAGTGTTGATTTTTCCTTTATTATATCTATATATGCTGATATACTTTTTGTACTAACAATATTTTCTGTTAGACCTGCTAAATATTCAATTCCACCTGTTTGCTCTAGCTTACTACGCTTCTTTAATTCATTAGATACTGTAATAATATCAACTGGAATATCAAATTGATGAACTGTTTTTATTGCATCAAAAATTTCACTGTTAGCTTCATAGTAAAAGTCTTCAGCTTGTATTACGTTTACAGTTTTTTCAACTGCACTACTATCTATTAGTAAAGCACCTAAAACTGTTTGCTCAGCTTCTAGGCTATGAGGTGGAACCTTACCAAAATTAAGAACCTCAGACAAAATTACACTTCCTTTTCTAAGAATTTGTCACTATAACATTCAATTTAGCTGTAACCTTAGCATGAAGCTTAACCTTTACAGTATAATTACCAACAGATTTTATGCTTTCCTCTAATTCTAATTTTCTCTTATCTATATCGATGCTATGAGTTTCTTTTAATAACTCTGCTATTTCCTTAGTAGTTATTGAACCAAATAGCTTACCATTCTCACCAATTTTAGTCTTTATAACTAATGTTATTTTTGCTAATTCCTCTTCTAATTTTTTAGCCTCGGCTAAAATTTCTTGTTCTTTTTGCTCCTGTAATTTCTTTTGGTTTTCTAATACCTTCATATTTGCTGGTGTTGCCTCAATAGCTAACTTCTTAGGAAACAAGAAATTTCTTGCATAGCCTTCCTTAGCATTAACAACATCACCCTTTTTACCTAATGTTTTATCATCTTGTAATAATATTACTTTCATTCTTCTTTTCCATCCTCTTTATATTGTTTTATTGCTTCGTACAGCTTTTCTTTAGCTTCTTGTATGCTATCAGTTTTAATTTGTGCACCTGCCATTGTCAAGTGGCCACCACCACCAAGTAGCTCTAATATTAGCTGTACGCTTATCTGTCCTGTAGATCTTCCACTTATGTGTACATATCCATCTTGTTTGACTAAAACGAAGCTTGCTTTAACATCCTTGATTGTCAATAAATCATCTGCAGCTTTAGCTGCTATAACATTGCTAATATCTGATTGATCATCAATATATGATATTGCCACATCATCAAACTTCATCTCAGCTCTTTCTATTACTTCTGTCTTTTTCTTCATATTTTCAAGACCTTCACTGAATAGCTCTTTAACCTCTACTGTATCAGCACCGTTTCTTCTCAAGAACGAAGCAGCCTCAAAGGTCCTTACTCCAGTTTTAAATATAAATGAATTAGTATCAACAACTATTCCAGCTAGCATTGCATCAGCTTCAAACTTAGTTAGCTTAATGTGATCCTCAAGATATTGTATTATTTCTGAGATTAACTCACAGGTTGATGAAGCATAAGGCTCAATATAATCGAGCACTGCATTTTCTATATACTCCTCACCACGTCTATGATGATCAATTAGTACTATTTTTTCTGATCTTTCTACAACCTCTGGTGCTTCAGTAAAGCTTGCTTTATGTGTATCTAACACTACACATACAGTTTCTGAATCCATTAAACTAAGTGCTTGCTCTGTTGTGATTATAGATTCAGCATAGCTAGGATCCTCTCTTAGCATTCTCTCATATAAATTCTTTATAGAATAGTTTACACTGTTAAGAACAATATATGCTTTTTTACCTCTGCTTTTTGCCATACTGTAAAGACCAATAGATGAACCCAAGCTATCCATATCACCTACTCTATGTCCCATTATTATAACATTAGAGCTTTGGTCAATAATTTGTCTTAAGGCAAAGGACATAATTCTAGCCTTAACCTTTGTTCTTTTTTCAACAGCCTTGCTTTTTCCACCATAAAATTTAACAGAATTGATACGTTTAACAACTGCTTGATCTCCACCTCTACCAAGAGATATATCAAGAGCACCCTTTGCGCTTTCAATAAGCTGTCCTATAGTCTTTGCATATGCTCCTACTCCTATACTAAGAGTGAAGAAATATTCTCCTGAGCTTTTTATTTCCTTTACCTCTTCTAGCATTGGGAATTTTTTAGCCTCAAGCACATCCAAGTACTTATTTTCGATAAGCATTATAAACCTATCAGAATCATATTTTAGTACAAAGCCATTCATTTCATTTGCATACTTATTTAATATTTTATCAATTTCTGCTATCATAGAAGCTCTTATAAGCTTATCCATTTTTTCAGCAATTTCACTATAATTATCAATTTGAATTATTAATGCAATTGGTTTTTCATCATTATACTTATTTTTTATTGTTCTAAAGGCAGTGTTGTCCACCCAATAAAGAATATATGCTACATCTTCTGTGAACTGTTTCTCATCAAGCTTTGAGAACATAACATTATATACCTTATTTTCAAAGCTTAGCTCAACATTATTAAATGTACCTTGATTATTTTCCTCTAAAACCTTCATTGAAAAGTTAGACGATACATCTCCTAGCTTTTCTATTAAAATATCATTTCCAACAATCTCTCTAAATCTAAGGTTATACCAAATTATTTTTCCATCATTACCAATAATGGTAACAGGCATAGGAAAATTAAATAAAGAGCTTACTGAAAGATTTTCTATGCTATTAGTAAAATCAACTATATAATTATTTAAATTCTTCTGTCTTGTATTATGTTTAATAATGCTAGCAAACAAGCCAATTAAAAAAATGATAGCTGATAAAACAGCAACTATAAATAGCTTGTTTAATAAAAATATTACCGTAAATATTGCAATTATAATTAGAAATATATAATTGTCATCTCTCATATATTCAGGTAACTTAAAATATTTTAGCATATTATAGACTCCCTTCTGTGAGTTTCTATTTAAATGGTAAAACTAACTATACAAACAATTTTTTAAATTCTAGTTCTTAATTTTCTAAAATCAAAGATTAAATCAAGAACTGCTATTCCGGATGTTATGAACATTATTGCTGGATTAAAAATTATTAATAAAAATACAATCACTCTAAAAAAGCCATTTATTCTTAAATAAATCATAAAATACTTTGCAATAGCAAGCCCTTGTAGCATTAAAGCAAGCTGGACAATAGTTATAATATTAGCTATTATAATATCTATGTTTGGAAAATTAAACCTTCCAAGCAAAAAAAACACTATGAGAAAAACTCCTATACTCAGCATAAAATATTTAGGTAAGCTAAAATATGCAATATCTCTTAATTGCTTTAATTCAATTTTAAATCTCACAGCTAATTTTTGTGCTAGTACATAATTAATATATGCTAATCCTAAAGAAAATGTCATAATAGCTACTGGAAGTAAATTTATTAATAATTCTAAAAATAAATCATAAAAATCACTTAGTGATTCAATCTGCTCTTTTGTACCAATAGTATTTAAAATTTTCTCTTGTATATTAAACATTTCCTTAACTGTAATTGTTAATTGCTCAATTACATTTATTCCTACAACTTTACTTATTATAATTAAGGATACAACAATTGATATTATCATTACTATTGCTCCACCAAGCAATATTGTTGAAGCCTTTTTATCCTTGTCAATTAAATATGACATTGCAACTGCCATAGGTGTGTATAAAACAAGATAAATTAGTCCATTAGCTGGACCTAAGATAATTGTTATAATAATTGAAGCAGCAATAGCAGCTAAAGATGAATATTTAAATCCCCTTCTCTTGCTAAAAATAATAGCAGGTATAGGGAACAAAAAGTCTATAAATGGAAATATGTAAGCAGAAAGCATACTCATAATTACTAATATACCGCATATCATAGCAGCTTCTGTCAAGCTTGAAGTCTTTGTGTTTCTGTTCATTACAAACTCCTTTTTGTATTTAAGTTATTATTTTATATTTTACCCTAAAAGTAGCATAAAGTCAAAAAATACTTTTAAAAAATTAAATAGTTATATGCTTTAGTATTTACAGTATTGCAAAAATACATTATAATATGCTTAGCTTATTATAATAACATGATATCCAAAGACTATAATAAAGGATGGTGCAAAATGAAAGCAAAGATTAGTTTTAAAAAACAAATTAAAAAGGTTTTAAGTCTCATATTAGTAACAATGATGATTATATCTTCATCATTTAATGTATTTGCAGCTGACCTAAATCTTGAAAAGCTTAATGAAGATATTGATTTATTAAAGCTAGTTATACAGGATATTAACTTATTATATCAATATGATTTAAACCAAAATGATATAATAAAGGCATTATATGATGGTCTTTTTTCTATTCTAGATGATTACAGTGTAGTATATACAGATGAAGAATATCAATCATTTGACGATCAAATATCTGGTGAATTTGGCGGAATAGGTGTTCAAATAATATTAGAAAAGGATAAAATCATAGTTTCATCACCACTTCCAAATACTCCTGCAATGAAGGCTGGAATTAAAACTGGTGACGAAATAATAGCAGTAAATGGACAAAGTGTAATAGGTTTAAACACAACAGAGGCTTCAAAGCTAATTAGAGGCGAAATTGGAACTGTTGTAAACATAGAAATAATGCGTGGAGATACTAAACTATCCTTTTATATTAAAAGAGAAAGAATAGTTGTTATGTCTGTAGAAAGTAAAATTTTAGAGAATAACATAGGATATCTTAAAATAACTGATTTTAATGAAAATACTACTGAACAGGTAAAGGATGTTCTAGCTGAATTTGATAAAAACAAAGTTACTAAAATTATAATTGATATTAGAGATAACTTAGGTGGACTTCTAGATGTAGCAATAGATATATTAAATTTATTTGTTCCGAAGGGACCACTTGTACATGTAAATTATAAAGCATCAGGCGAAAGAACCTTTGAAAGTACATTAGAAAAGCAAAAATATCAAATTTGTGTACTTGTAAATGAGTACAGTGCAAGTGCTTCAGAAATTTTCGCAGGAGCTGTTCAGGATAGAGGTGTTGGAAAAATAATTGGTACAAACACTTATGGAAAGGGTGTAGTACAAGGACTATTTACAATACCAAATGGACTAAAGGTTAAATTAACAATTGCTGAATATTTCACAGCAAATAAAAATAAAGTTCAAGGCATAGGTATAAAGCCAGATATAGTTGTTGAAAATAAAATTGGTCAATCAAAAATTGACTTATCTACATATCCAGAATTGAAAAAAGAAAGAAAACCATCGCTTAATACAGTTGGACTAGATGTTCTAGGTGCAGAAATGATACTTAAGACCTTAGGCTATGCTGTAAATGAGCCAGATGGAATTTTAGATAAGGTAACCTTTGAACAAATAAAGCTATTCCAAAAGGATAGCAACTTATATCCATATGGTGTACTAGACTTTGCTACTCAGGATGCTCTAACAAACGCAATAAAGCTATATGCAGAACCAGAAAAGGAAGATACACAGCTTAAAAAGGCAATTGAAATAATGAAATAGATCTTTAAATAAAGCAAATGCTCCTTGATAAGTAAGTCATTTCAACTACTTACTTATCAAGGAGCATTTGCTTATTAACCATATTTACAATTTTGTGTTCCGTACAAACTCCCCTACAAGCCTTTAAGTTATATTAAAATCCCTTTACCCAATCTAAACCCTCTTTTTAATAATCTGTTACCTCAATCATAAATTCTGCATATTTTATACCGTCATATCTTATTTCAACAACCTTTGTACCTTCTGTAGTAAATGCTCTTCCTTGATATAACTCAACGGTTCCCGATGTATAAAACTTGATTTTATCATTGATGTTTTTATTCACTCCATTTTCGCTTAATACAACATTTAGTCCAGTTATATCAAAAGCTTCTCCAACTTTATATGTTGTTTTAGAAGGTACTGTATTAATATAAATCAATTTATTAGATTTTTTATATAAAGTAATTTTAGCACTTTCAGGAGCTTCTTTTGGATAATTTGAGCCAACTACTTTTGTATTTCCTTGATAAGTTTGTCCACTAGCATTAACAATCAAATTTTGGTTTTTATAATCTCTTATAGTAATATAATATGCAAAATTATCAATTCTCCAATTATGTGGTGCTCCTCCTATAGATTGTAGCTGTTCATCTTGGTTTGAAAATGGTAAACCAATATTAGCTCCACCCACAAAGATTGTATATTTAGAACCCTTAGATGAGTCTGACTCTACATATTTAATGCTATACGGCTCTTTTGGTACATCTCTTTTTAATTCTATCCAAAGTTTATTTGTTGCTACAGGATAAATAAACTGATCATTAACTCTCAAATAATAATCACCATCTGGTATAATTCCATCTTCAGTAGTAAATTTTTCAAGTACTATTTTCGGTGAAACAGCTTTTACACCTGTATAAGGTACGCCTGGTTGAATGACAGCTACTTTTGCTACATCATCCCAGTAAACATTAAATTGTGATTCAGTACCAATAAGTTTTTGAGCGAATTCGCGAAGCTGTATGTAGTTTATAGAACCATTGATTAGTTTAGCATCATTAAATGTAAAAACTTCTCCATTCATTTTAAATTTAGTTGTACTCTTTACAACATCATATGTATTTCCCATTTTACTTCC
>JBPOHM010000151.1:0-27085 GCA_052035585.1 Bacillota bacterium | reverse complement strand
TTCACGAAACTGTTTTTTCATTATCTGGAATAAATCTTATTCATTCCTGAAACTAAAGGTTGTTCTTATGCTGTTTTATTGTCTAGGTTCATTGCTGTCGTTCTTGAGTGACAGCTTTATTAGTTTATCACGTTTGATTTAATCTGTCAAGAACTTTTTTATATTTTTTTAAGATTTTTTATCTATATAATTAAAGGTTAATTGACGTCTATTGTAGATATTTGATATGCTGTTCATCGACAGCTTGATTAGTATAGCACAGTCAATATTTATTGTCAACATCTAAATTGAAAATACTTACTTCCAATTTATGTATAAAGTGTCATTTATAACAGAGTCATAAACAGCACTTCTATAAATGCTTTATTATAAAGAACACCTTGAATTAGAATATGCTATTCAGGGCCTTAGTTTTATATCTTAAATAATATTGTTAAAACACAAGTTCTTTTAATTCAAAATTTAAATAATCACTTGAAACACAAACAAAATCAATTCCTTCTATATTGCCTTCTACTACATTTTTATGACCATCCTTGCCATGTAAATGTCCATATATACATTTATTTATATTATACTCCTTCATTAAAGCAACAAAATCATTTGGACTTTTATCATTATTAAATGGTGGATAATGCAACATAGCTATTTTATATAAATTACTATCCTTTGTCATTTTTAGCGCTATTTTGAGACGATTCAACTCTCTGTTGAAGATTTTCTTATCATCTATAATGCGACTTGTTTCTTCATTATTATTAATAATACTATTTTTAATCAACTCATTATCGGGTGCATCTTCCCAACCCCTGACACCACAAACTATAACCTTATCATTAGCAAATACATCATTAACTAAAAATTCAATAGTCTTAAACTTTAAATTACATAGTTTGTTTTTAGTAGCCCACCAATAATCATGATTTCCTCTTATCAAAACCTTTTTACCTGGCAATTTATCAATAATTTCTAAGTCCTTTATAGCATCCTCTAGTCTAATTGCCCAAGAAATATCTCCTGGTATTAAAACTAAATCATCGTCAGAAACTGACTTCTGCCAGTTTCTGACGATTTTCTCTTCATGATCTATCCAATTGCTACCGAAAATGTCCATAGGTTTCTCTTTTTTACTATCAAAATGTAAATCCCCTATAGCGAAAACTCTCATGCTAATACCCAACCTTAATTTATTTCTATATAATTATACTCTTTTCCTAGTTTATCTAAAATCTGCTTTTCTCTTTTCTGGCAGCTAAATAAGATTATTTGTCTTCTGTTTTTCTCTTTATCTAGTATTTCAAGAGATTTTTCAAGTCTTTCTTCATCATATTGTATAAAGCTATCATCTAAGATAAGAGGTATTTTTTTATTGTTTGAGATTAGACTACTAAATCCTAAGCGAACTGAAATATACAGTTGATCTAAGGTTCCACCACTCAATGAATTAATATCAATTTCAACAGCTTCCTTAGAATGCTCATTATCCGACATAATAACAGATATGTTCATATCCTCGTCTATATTTACTCCAGTATATCTTCCACCTGTAACATAAGAGAAGTTCTCACTTATTGCACTTCTTAGAAGTGGCATAAAGTCTCCCTTGATGTAGTCTGATATCAAATTAATATTTTCAATCGCAAGATTTGCAATAGCTATTTTTTCATTATTTTGCTCTATTTTATCATTATAGAAGTCTATTTCTTCTTCTATTTCAGATAGACGTTTAGTAATATCCTCAATTGAGTCTATTTCATTTTCTATCTTTTCAATTTCTTTTCTTAACTCAGCTTTTTCCTCTTCCTTATCATGTATTTCCTTAAGCTTCTCTTCTTGATTTATTCTCTTTGCTTCTTCATTTTTGTCTTCACTCTCAAGAAGCTCTTTTGTCTTTTGAGCTATCTCTTCATATGTATATCCTTCTAGTATGCTTTCAACAACTCTTTCAAGATTAGAAATCTTATCCTTTAACTGAGCAATTTTATAATTATTATTAATTAATACTTTAAACTCTTCTATATTATTAATATTGTTGTTTGCTAAGATAATATTAAATCTTTTCTCTTCAAAATCTAGTTCTTTAGAAAGTCTATGATAATCATCAGTCAGTTTATCTAATAGAGCTTGTTTTTTAGTCAATTCTTGAACAATTTTATCCTTTTCTAGTACTATCTCATTTAATTTTCTAATTGATTCTTCAGTAATCTCATGTAAATTGAACTTAGATAATTTATTTAAAAGATCATCCTCTAAAAGCTTCTTAGATTTATTAGCAATTTTTAAAGAATCCTTATCGTATTCTAATAGCTTAATTTTCTCTTCAACTACTGTCTTTAATGATAAATAATACTCACATTTATCCTTGAGCATAGAAATAGTTTCACAGTTTTTATCCTCTAATATTTTTATGTTTTCTGCTTTACATTCCTCTAGCATTACTTTTAGCTTAGCCTGCTCTTCATCTATAAATAGTATTTCCTTCTTCAAGCCTTTTATCTTTTTATTAGCTTTTGCTGCTACTGCAAATAATATTAAAGTAATTACTACTATTGAAGCTCCATAATAATATTCGATAACATCAAAATAATATCCAGCATAAGCACTTGCCCCTGCTGCAGCCAAAAATACTATCGCAAATATTATTGCAAATATTTTTTTAATATTTAATGATTTTATAAGCTTTTTGATTACATTTTTTGAAGTATCATTTAACAAGCTACTAATTCTACTTATTTTCTGTTCATTGCTGCTTACTTTTTCATATGACTCAGCATATTCAGCAATTTCATCAGTATCATATGATTTAATATGCTCTATCCCTTGATTTATTTTTTCTTGTAGCTTATCTATTTTATCGTTTGTTTCTAAGTATGTTTTATAATCAAGATTGATTTTTACAACAAAGCCATCTGCTGATATACTACAAGCTGGATCATTTTCTAGCTTAACCATTTCAGTATTTATGGAAAGTATTTCTTTCTCAAGAGATGCCTTTTCTTCTCTCATTTGCTTAAGCATAGTAAGAAGCTTTACTGCTTCCTCATACTCATCAATACCAATGTTATTTCCTTCACCATATTGTGAAAGCTCAGCTCTTATAGTATCTATTTCCTTATAAACCTCATCTGCCTTTTGCTTTTTCGCAGATAAAATTGAAAGCTTATAAATGTCTAGCTCACTGTTTATCTCAGAAATTTCTCTATCTATTTCAGATATTTTATTTTCTATCTTTCTTTTTTCCATTGCTAAATGCAATGTGTATTGTCTTGCGTCTATTACCTTATCTCTTGCTTGATTTAACTCATTAACACGTGCATAATACTGACTCAATAGACTTTTCGGATTATTTATATCTCCAGCTTCTTCCTTTATGCTATTAAGCTTTCTTATTATTTTCTCTATAGAAATACTTTCATCCTTTGTTTGGCTTAGATTAACTATTCTTTCCTTAACCTGAGCAGCTAGCTCTTCATTTGTTGAATTGCTTAATTGCTTAATACTAAGAGTGTTTGAAAAAGCAGATTTATTTATATCAAATAAATACTCTCCAATTTCCATATCAGCATTATAATCAGGTACTGTTACCTCATTAAGTGACATTGAGTCCCTTTTCACAAATGCTGTGCTCTTATCTAAAAAGTCTTTTCTTATTATATAATCAGTATTTCCATCCTCGACAACCATTGATCCATTAAACTGGTCATAATTCCATGGTCTATACTTTTTAAATAATGATTCATCATATTTATTTTTATCATTTTTAAATCCATAAAGCATTGTTTCTATAAAGTTATGTATTGTACTTTTACCTGCTTCATTTTTCCCACAAACAAGATTCAAACCGTTCTTTAGTGATATGTTTTTATGATGAAACTTTCCAAATGATTTTAAATTTAATTCCTTAATAAACATATACTAACCCACCTCCTTTGAACTTGAATGCGAGCTGCTAATATCTTCTGATTTTAATATCTGCAAACCAAGCTCAAATGCTTTTTCAGTAATTTTATTTGATTTATCAACATTTTCAAACTGAGTTATATAGCTTTCTATTATGTTTCCTCTCAGTTTTCCTATTGTTTCAGTTACAGATTTTTCGTAGCTATAGTCATCTTGGAATTCAATATAATAGAAGAATTGCTTAGCTTCATTTTTAATTTCTTCCATTGATACTTCATTACTAACTGTACCAGTCAATTTAATTTTTACAAAATCCTTCATTATATCAATGCTACTATCAGCTTCTTTAATAAGGTCTAATATCTTGTTAAAATCATAATCCTTTTCTATATTAACTTCTTTATAAATAAACTTTCTATTACTTATAGGTAAGAATTCTGTATATAGATAATCATTATCAATTTCTCCTATGATTACACCATGTCTATCATTGTTGTTATAGTTAAAACTAAATGGCTCCGGAGTACCTGGATAAATGATGTTTGGCTCTAGGCATAAATAATCGTGTATATGTCCCATTGCACAGTAATTAAATTTATATTTTATTATTTCTGGATTTATGTATAAGCCATCATTTATATCATTAACTGTTTCTGCATGTAAAAGTAAAATATTTATTTTTGTACTATCAGTCTTTATATTATATATTTGCTCAACCTTATCTCTGTGATTTCCAATTCCACAGCTTAAGGAGTATATACAAACACCATCTTCAAATTCTAGCTTTTCAACCTTATCAGTATTTTTAAATAAATGCACATTGCTTGGCCAATTTGCAAACTCATATAAACTTGTAATAGAGTATGGATCGTTATTTCCACAAGTAATAATTACATTTGTATTTTTAATCCTTTCAAATAAGGAGATAATTCTTTTAATATCTTTAAAATTGCAATAATCTAGGTTTATCAAATCTCCTGCAATAAACAAATACTGAAGCTCTCTATCTTTAACTATATTAATTATCCTTTCGAAGGTCTCCCACAGTTCTATTCTTCTTTTTTCTCTTTCCCTGAGACTGAAGTTTTTATTATTGATTTTTACGCCAATATGAACGTCAGAAGTGTGCAAAAATTTAGCTTTCATATACAGATTCTCCTTAATTAGATATTATATTTAAAAGTAAAAATAATATAGTTATTTAGTTTTAAATATGGTTTAATATATGTAATAATATAATATTACCACATTTTTAATAATTTTAAAATAAATAATTTAAAAATATGAAAACTTTTTCATTTTTTGATGAAAATTGTTAAATTTTGTCAATAACATCAAGCTTAACAATTAGAATCTTTATTATACTTTGCAAAATGCACATGATCTTCCCAAACATCATTAATTTTTAAGTATGATTTTGAAAATCCTTCCTGTATAAAATTTAATTTTTCCATAATTCTAAGTGACCTTTTATTTCTTGGTATAATATTTACCTCTATCCTGTGAAGTCCAAAATCATTAAACATGACATTTACAGCCTTTTTAATAGCCTCTGTAATATACCCCTTATTAATCTCTTTCTCATCTAATTTATATGACATATAGCATGACTTAAAATTTCCCATAATAATATTACTAAAGCATACATTACCTATAACTTCTTTTGTATCCTTAGTAATTAACCAAAATTTTACCTGTGATTTATTTTTAAAGTCTTGTATATCATCCTTTAATAAGCTCTTTTGGTGAGAAATGGTATAGAAATAGCTTTCTCTTTTAGGATCCCATTCCTTTAAAAATTTCGCATTTCTCTTGTAATATTCTAGAACCTTTTTTGCATAGCGCGGACCTAATACCTTTAAATATAGTCGCTCTGTTTGATATTCCATCTTTATCATTATTCTATCCTCTCTAAGAATCCGAAGGATTCTTCAAATGGAAAACTAAATTATCACGAAGTGGTAATTTAGTTTTACTATATATATTAATAGTCTCGAGTTTTTATTAAGCTTTATTTTATAAAAGAAAGCTTTACAAGTCAATAGTTTTAATGTAAACTATGTATTGTCTAATTTAACGGAGGTTTACTTTATGATTAACAAAACAAATAAGCTTAGCTTAAAACCAAATAACGTCTATGTATTTTTCACCTTGTTTTATGCCTATTTTGTTTTAGCATTATTTGATACTGCTAAGGGTAATTTTATCCCATATTTTATAAACGATTTTTCAATTAATAATTCTACAATAGGCCTTATACTATCAATTAATCAGCTAGGCTCAGTTTTCGGTGCGTTCTTAGCAGGACATGTTAGTCAAAGGTATGGTTTGAAGGTAACCTTTATAATTGGAACTGCAATATGTAGTATTGTTGGATTCTCATCTTTATTATTAAGCAACGCAATTCTACTTGGAATATTTTTCTTTGTTTTTAACTTTGGACGTTCGTTCCTATGTATTTCTGTTGATTCATTAGTTCCAATAAACGCTATAGGCTTCGAGGTTTTATTTATAAACCTTACTCATTTTATGTTTGGTGTTGGTAGCTTCACTGGACAAAGCATTTATGGAAACCTATTATTTAACAATATCAATTGGAAAACAATATACTTTGTTTTAGGCTTCTTATTTACATTGTGTATGATATTTGTAATGTTTATAAAGGTTCCTAAAAGTAAGCACATATTAGAAAATAAGCCTTATAATAAAAAAGATTTATATAGAAATCCTTTACTAAAATTATTTATAATATGCTTTTCTGGAATTGTTGCAGCTGAAAGCATTGTTATGACATGGTATATCAATTATATGAGTTCAAATTATAATTTTACTGCTGTTGAAACAGCAAAGTTCTCAGCTATATTTTTCATGGCATTCTCTTTAGGAAGATTAGTAGGTGGATTTATATTCCATAAGATTGGCGAGAGTAAAGGTCTTAAGATATCAATGGGAATGTTTATATTATGTATTATTGTAGGACTTATTCTAAGAAAAAATGGATTATATATTATAGCAATTTCCGGATTATTTATATCAGTTACCTATCCAACTCTAGTAGTTTTGATAAACTCAGCATTTAAAGAGCTTTCATCACTTGCTCTTGGAGTTATAAATACATTTAGCTCAATAGCCGGAATTGTATCATCAATTCTCATAGGTCTTTTAAATGATTTAATAGGCTCATATACAACATTTTACATCGGAGCAATCGCAATGGCAATTTCACTTTCTATGTTAATTGCAATTGATAAGAAGCAAAATTTAGAAAATCAATAAAATTTAGATATTGTAATAATTAAATGCAAAATAGCTTTCCATGAAATTCATAGAAAGCTATTTTTATATTACCTTTTTCTTTAGCACATTTTACTTGGTCGCAATCAAATCCTCTATTTATTCCTCCATTGGAACAACCATCACAAGATAAAAATTCTTCATCGGGCTTCATACCATATACACGTATTATTCGTTCTTGTAATTCTTTGCGGAACTCATCACTAATCGTACTTCCTGTATAATGAACGCAGAGATCACAGCGATGTCCCCTCGTGTATATCAATAGACAATATGGTTTTCTTTCCTTGACGAAATTTTACACAATTTTCATATGCAACCTCATCAAGAGAATATTTGCCACGCATAAAACGCATGGTTTCTTCACTAACTTTTTGCAATTCAGATTTTTTGCTCATTTCACACCCCTGCCTTTTTCTTTTATAATATAATACATAACTAGAAAACAGTGTGTCATATTATAAAATAATTTACATATTATGGATAAAATATAACACAAAATTTTATAGAAATAAATATAAAATTACTTAAGTATTTATGAATAAAAAGAAAAGCTCTGAAAGAGCTAAACTTGCTTCGCTTTATATCAGAGCTTTTTATTGCTTATTAAATATAGTTGTTATAGAATGCTAAATATCCTTTATATGTTTCGTAAACATCAGATTTGCTTACTACCTCATAAGGAGCATGCATGCTTATTACTGGAACTCCTACATCAAGTACATCCATGTTTAGATTTGCTAAAATGTAGGCGATAGTTCCTCCGCCACCTTGGTCAACCTTTCCAAGCTCAGAAGTTTGCCAATTAACTTTGTTATCATTAAATAATTTTCTTATCTTACCAACAAATTCAGCATTTGCATCGTTGCAACCACCTTTTCCACCTGAACCTGTGTATTTAACAATAGTTACACCTTTTCCAACTACTGCTGTATTTAATTTTTCAGAAACTGATGGATAAGTTGGGTCAAGTCCAGCTGCTACGTCAGCTGATAATACGCTACTATTTGCTAATGCTCTTCTTAGTGACAATCCAATTGAACGCTTGCTGTTTTCAAGAGATATCATTTCTGCAACAAGATTGCTGAAGAATTCAGAATGCATTCCTGTGCTTCCTTCACTTCCTACCTCTTCCTTATCTACAAATAAAGCAACAGCTGTTTTAGCATTGTCTTTAGCTTCTATGATTGCTCTTAATGAAGTGTATGCACATACTCTGTCATCATGTCCATAAGATGCAATTAAACCTCTATCAAATCCAACGTCCCTAGATTTTCCGGCAGGAACTGCTTCAAGCTCTGCTGATATAAAGTCTTCTTCTTCAATTCCATATTTTTGATTTAATATTTCTAATATATTTCTTTTAAACTTATTTTTTTCATCTTTATCATCATAAGGCAAGCTTCCAACTATAATGTTTAAGCCTTCACCTTCAATACCTTCGCGCAATGTTTTAGTATTTTGATCCTTTGCTAAGTGAGGTAATAAATCAGATATGTAGAATACTGGATCCTCTTCCTTATCTCCTATTGCTATATCTAATTTCTGTCCATCTCTTTTAATTATTGTTCCGTATAATGCAAGAGGAGTAGCAACCCATTGATATTTTCTTATACCACCATAATAGTGTGTTTTAAATAATGTTAATCCTGAGTCCTCATACATAGGGTTTTGCTTAATGTCTATTCTTGGAGCATCTAGATGGCTTCCTACTATGTTAAGACCTTTTTCAAGAGGCTCTTTTCCAACAACTACCATGGCAACCATTTTACCTTTGTTCTCACAATAGAATTTTGCTCCTGCAGTTATCTTTTTAACTGAGCTAAAAGGAACGAATCCTGCTTTTTCAGCTCTTCTAATAATTTCCTTTACTGATTCTCTTTCTGTTTTTGAAGAATCAAGGAATACTTTATAGTCCTCAGATATGCTAAAAACATCTTTCTTAGCTTTTTCGTTTATCTCTTCCCAAACGAATTTTCTTTCATAAAATAAAGGACTTTTCTTATCTTTTTTATCTGCCATTTTTTCCTCCTTATATTGCAAGCTAACTTTGTATTTAACTTGCATGTTAATCAAATTTGATATATACGAAATATATCCTTCGATGTTTGTCATACAACTCATATTATAATACTTTATGTTACTACTTGCAATAGAAAATTTTTCTGCTTTTTAAATTATTAAAAGAGTAGTTTTTCACCTTTATTTAAATATTCTTTTTTGCTATAATATATATAAAATTAAAAATTTATAGGATGTCTTATATGAAAAGTAAAAAACTTATATTGTTATTAGTTGTTTTAACATGTTGTATTATATTATTTAGCTGTTCAACAGATATAGTAAATAAATTAAATATTGGTGAATTTTTCAATATATCCTCAGATGATAATTATAACTTAGATAAACCATTAGAAAATGATGATACTAAGGATGTGCAATTAGAAAATAACGAGGATATCTCACATGAGGATAATGATACTAAGGATGACGAGGTACCTATTGAAAATAATACTTCAGAGCCTAATATAAGCCCTGAGCCTGTAAAAATTGATGATATTATAACTGAGCCAAGCACTCCAATTGAGCATGAAGATGTAAATGCTGATTCTTCAGAACTTAGATATTATGAAAGCTTAATTGCAAATGATAAAGTAAAGCATAAAATTTATATAATTGTTTCAGATGCTATTAAAAACAAAAGTGCGAAGGCTTCAATTCCATCAATAGATGATTTTTCAACTATCTCCTTAATTTTTGATTATGTTATATTAGACCATCCAGAATATTTCTATGCTCCTACATCTTACAACTTTAAAAAATATACTAATACTAATGTGATTGAGGTTAGTCTAGAATATAATGAAAGTGTTTGGAAGCTTTCGGAAATTGATAATTACAGTTATGAAATAGAGCAAATAGCAAAGAACATTATATCAGAAGCTAAAAAATTAGAAGGTGATTATAATAAAATCCTATTTGTATATAAATATATAATTGACAATATTACATACAGCGCAGAAAGTGTAGAGGATTATACTATATATGGAGCATTAGTAAATAAAAAAGCCTCTTGCGAAGGCTACTCTGAGGCTTTTCAACATTTATTAAATCTCTTAGATATAGAGGCTATAACTGTTACAGGAACATCAAAGGGAGAAGGCCATCAATGGAATATTGTAAAAATAGACGACTCCTGGTATTACTTTGATGCTACTTGGGATTCTACAGGTAGTACTAAACCATATACTTCATATAATTACTGTGGAATAACCTTAGAAGAAATAAGCAAAACACATATATTAGATGATAATGATATAATACCTTCAGCTACCAAGAATAAATATAATTATCATTATTATAACGGATTGATATTAAGTGATTATGAAGAACAAGCATTGTTAAATATTGCTAAAAAAAGCTTAGAACTTACTCCAAACTACATTACATTTAAGGCTACTAATGAAGATGTATATAAAACTACATTAGATAATTTATCTACTTGGTTACAAAAAATATATACCTTGCCTGAGGTTAAGGTTAATAAAATTAAATATACCATAAATGATAATTTGAAAATAATTAATATATATCTTGAACATAATTAGAGAAAAATCTTTTTTTAATAAAGCTATAGCTATTAAAATTAAAATAGCTATAGCTTTCCTTTATTCTACAAACTTGATATTTGCTAAATACAATTTATTGTTCTTTATTGTACATTTGACATTATAATCCTTTACAAACTTGTCTTTTGCAAGCTTATCTTCAAAATCATTACTAAACACTGTCCACTCGAGATTTGCAATCATTTCAATTGAATTGTCTGTTATTTCAATATTCTTTATTTCCTTTATTTTTACCTTAGAGGTATATTCATAATCCGAAGGGTTGTGATAAATATGTGTTAATAGGCTCATGTCTGATTCAAGCTGTGCATCAAGCTCTATCTTAGATAACTTATCTTTCAATTCTTCTAGTACCTTATCGTTCTTTTCTCCATATAAAAAGTCATTAATTATAATAATCCGTTCGTTTAATAAACGCTCTATTTCGTACATCTCCTTATAATTCTCATACCTTCCTAAAGCTCCAACACTTAATATAGATGTAATGATAAAAAAATAGACAAATATTGCTTTTCTCATTGCTCCAACCCCCTATACTAATTTAACATAGATTAGTATAGAGAGTTTAGGACAATAAGTTTAGCAATAATTGTCATATAA
The DNA here is from genome assembly GCA_052035585.1 of Bacillota bacterium. Taxonomy (GTDB): domain Bacteria; phylum Bacillota; class Clostridia; order Tissierellales; family Sedimentibacteraceae; genus UBA1535. The sequence continues at coordinate 15,662 of JBPOHM010000151.1, read as the reverse complement.
AAAATAAAATTTTATATTGTTTTTTTACAATTAAAGATTAATATATATCTATTTTTCTAATATTTTTACACTTTCTCTTTTTTCTATTGTAAAAGGTAATTCAATTAAACCAGCTTGTCGTTTCTCAGCTTTAATTGTTTTAATAAGAGTTCTCATTCCTACTGCACCATAGTCATAGAACGGTTCACCTACAGTTGTTAGCTGCGGTCTAACAAATTGTCCTTCTCTTATATTACCAAATCCCATTATAGATACATCATTTGGAATATTTACTCCATTATCTAATAAATAGTTCATAATACCTATTGCCAACTCATCATTACTGCATAATATAGCATCAATTTTCTTAATATCCTTTAATACATCAGGACCTAATGTATAGGCATGATTGTATCTTCTTCCACCTGCTGAGTAAATATGTGCAGATTTTACAGGAATATCATTATCCTTTAAGGCTTTTTTAAATCCAGCTATTTTTTGTTGCTCTGAAACAACTGATTCCTCGTACTCAGAGATAAATGCAATTTTCTTATGTCCTTGTTTTATAAGGAAATTAGTTGCCTCTTGTCCAGCTGCAAAATAATCAATTGATATATGCTCCATATCTTCACTGCTGTTATGAGTAAAATATACACATGGCTTATTAAGACTTTTTGCTAATTCCAATACCTCATTATCAAATTTGTATCCAACTAAAAATATTCCCTCAGCTTGCTTTCTATCTAGAAGCTGTAAATATTTCTTTTGTGCTTCCTTGCTAAAATAACTACTACAAAGAAGTATATCATAATCATACATTTTCCCAATTTCCTCAATACCTCTAACAATATCAGCAACATAGCTTTGAGCTAAATTGTTAATAATTACACCTATTAAGTATGATCTCCTAGTAACCAAGCTTCTCGCAACATCATTTGGTTTATAACCAGTTTCCTCAATAACACTTAAAACCTTTTTCCTAACCTCAGGGCTTACTGGCTTAGAATCGTTTATAACTCTTGATACTGTAGATATTGAAACTCCTGAAAGTTTAGCAACATCTTTAATTGTTATCATCTTTCCCTCCAAAATATTTATAATTTATTAATAACGTTTTCTGCTCTATTAAAATATCACGTTTTTTGCTATCTTTTTATATTATACAACAGTTTTTTTCTATTATCAAGCTGTTTTCCCGATAATTTTCCTTACATTTTTGGTAATATATGTAAATATATAATAATTACCAGCCTTTTAATATTTTACTATATTATTTATTTAACAATTAATTCAAAAAAAATAAAACCCACAATGCCGTGAGCCTTTAATTCATACCCGCTCTTCGCAGGTGGATTTTCTGTCGACAACTGCTGACTTCCCGTACAAGCGGGCCTGTCATTAGAAGCCGAACGCGAAATTCCGTTTTCAATTTGACGGTTGAATTAACAAGCCCTCGAACACCGCAGGCTTTTCTTAATTAAATTATACTATATTATATTATTGATTTCAATATTTATATTTTTCTAACAAGCTGTTTTTATTGACAATACTTGACATAAATCATCATCATCAATAACTTCTTTCTCTACTAATATTTCTTTTATTTGCTGTAAATATTCTTTATTTTCACAAATAATTTTTAAAACATTATTATAAGAATCATTAATTAAGCTTTTTACTGATTTTTCAATATCCATGCTAATCGCAAAGGATTCTGCCAATATTTTATAATTTACAAGCCCTGCATCCTTATCCATACCAAATTTTGAAATATAGTCCATTGCAAGTGCTGTTGCTTTCTCAATATCATTTTGAGCACCAGTAGTAATATTTTTATCTCCTAAGAAAACTTCTTCAGCAGCTCTACCTGCTAAAAGTATTTTTAATTGATTTTCAATTTTTTCTTTTGAAATAAGTGCTTCATTTTCTACAGTACTTAAAGTATATCCACCTGCTCCTTTTGTAGTAGGAATAATTGATACTCTTATTATTTTGTTTTGAGGCATAAGATACTTAGACATGAAGGCATGTCCTGCCTCATGATACGCAGTTACATCCTTTTGTAGCTCATTTTGAATAAGATTATTTTTATCAAGTCCTGCTACAATATTAAAGAATGCCTTCTCTAAGTGCTTATCATTAAGCTTTACACTTTTATCTGTGTTATCCTTATCCTTAATTGCAAGAATTGAGGCCTCATTAACTAAATTTTCAATCATCGCACCGCTAAAATACACTGTTAATTCAGCAATTTTATCAATGTTTATATCTTTTTCAGCATTAGCTTTATCAAGATATAACTTTAAGATTTCTTTCCTTGCTTCTTTGTCTGGAAGCATAATCTCAATTTGTCTGTCAAATCTTCCTGGTCTTAATAATGCACTATCCAAGGTATCTATCCTATTTGTAGCAGCTAATACTATTGTGCTGCTATCTTCAAAGCCTGACATTTCAGTAAGAAGTGCATTTAGAGTTCTATCACTCTCATCGTTTCCTCTTGAGCCAAAGCCTTGTCTTTGCTTGCCTATTGCATCAATCTCATCTATAAAAATTACACTCTTCTTAGCCTTTTTTGCCTTATTAAAAAGATTTCTTATTCTACTAGCACCAAGTCCTGCATAAACCTGAACAAAGTCAGATCCAGAAACAGCAAAGAAATCAACTCCTGCTTCACCAGCTAAGGCCTGTGCCAATAATGTTTTTCCTGTTCCAGGAGAACCATATAAAAGTACTCCTTTTGGTGTCCTAATATTATAATCTTTATATTTTTCAGGATTTTTTATAAAGTCGACTAATTCCTTTAAGCTTTCCTTAGCTTCGTAATTTCCAGCTATATCATCAAAGCTTACATTTGATTTGTTTTTATAATTTATATCACTTAGATTATTAATTTCTTTTTGTGCTGACTTTTTATTTTTTGTGAATAAAAGAAATGTAAAAACTAGTGCTACTACAATAGCTACTAATGTAAAATTATCCATGCTATAACCCCTTTCAAATTTCTGTCTTTTACATATCCCCGTTGAAATCAACATATTAATATTTATCATATGTTTTATATCAGTATTATAGCACGAATTTTTATAAAATTAAATACATAAATATATAGATTATTTGATTATTTTTTCCAATAAGCAAACAGCCTGTGCAGCTATACCAAGCCCCTTGCCTTCAAAGCCAAGCTTTTCAGTTGTAGTAGCTTTAATATTTATATTTTCGATATCTGTTTTTAATATATATGCTAATATTTCTTGCATCTGCTCAATATATGGTGATATTTTAGGACTTTGTGCTATTATGATGCAGTCCAAATTTCCTATTTTATAATCAGCATATTCCATTAATTCAACAACATTTCCTAGCAATAGCTTACTATCTATATCCTTAAAGCTATCATCAGAATCTGGGAAAAGATAGCCTATATCTCTTTTACCCATAGCCCCCAATATGCTGTCCATAATAGCATGAATTAGAACATCTGCGTCAGAGTGACCATCTAATCCTTTTTCATATGGGATTTCTATACCTCCAATTATTAGCTTTCTATCTTCAACTAACTTATGAACATCATATCCTATTCCTATTCTCATTTACAATCATCCCTTTCAATAATATTTATAAGCTACACCATTCTTGCTATAAGCTCTGCAACTCTTAAATCAAATTGTGTAGTTATTTTTATATTTTTTTGTAGTCCTGGTATTGCTTTTACCTTATATCCATAATGCTCTACTATAGCAGAATCATCTGTAACATTTAATTTATCTTCTAGTGCCATATCATAGCATTTTTTAATAATCTCATAATCAAATGCCTGTGGAGTTTGTACAGATTTATATTTACTTCTATCTATAGTTTTTTTAACATAGCTGTCTTTAGTAACCTGCTTAACTGTATCTACTAAATCAATCACAGGTACACAAGCTCCATTATTATATGCTGCTTCTATACAGCTATTTATTAGCTTTTGTGAAACAAATGGTCTGACTCCATCATGAATTAAAACTATACCATTTTTCATTTCATCTTCCATGCTTAATATTCCATTATATACAGAATTAATTCTCTCTGCTCCACCAACAACTATCTTGCTTATCCTTGGTCTATCATAGCTAAGCTTCTTTTTAACTAATTCCATATCTTCATTATTTACAACTAATATTATATTATCTACAATACTATTTTTCTCAAACTTCTCTATCGTCTTATCTAATATTACCTTTCCATCAATTACAAGATATTGCTTTGGTATGTCACTATCCATTCTTCTACCCTTTCCAGCTGCAACGATAATAACAGTGACATTTTTATCCTTATACATATTTGCTTACCTCCCTCCAGCTACAATAATATAATTAACGCTGCTTATAAGTATATCAATTTAATTTACTATTTACAATCATAATAATTCATCACAAAGCAAATTTTTTCCTTAAACTTTTTTTAAGTTTCTTTGGTAAACCTTTGGAAATTTTTATGTTGTGTATTATTAGATGTTTTGCTATAATTGTGAACAAAGTAATATTTTAATCATAGAATTATATTAAAAGTTTATATATAATTTTCCAATGACAGTGAAAGGAATTTTAATTTATGTTAGGAATTTATGAAATTTTTTTGAGGCTTTTTATTGCTCTGATTTTAGGAGGACTTATCGGATTTGAACGCGAGGGTATTAGAAGACCTGCTGGACTAAGAACTCACATTCTTGTATGTGTAAGCTCTGCTCTTATAATGTTAAGCGGAATTTATCTTTCTGATATTTATATTAACAGAGCTACTATAGATCCTTCAAGACTTGGAGCTCAAGTAGTCAGTGGTATAGGATTTTTAGGAGCAGGAACTATTCTTAAAGGAAGTAGTGGAGTAAAGGGCTTAACAACTGCAGCAAGTTTATGGAGTGTTGCTGGTATAGGTATAGCTTGTGGAATTGGATTTTACTGGGGAGCATTAATATGTACAGTATTAATTTTAATTGCTCTAATGGTATTTGGTAAAATCGAAAGATTTATAAAGATACGAGATTACTCACTTAGTATTTTATGTGATGATGAATCTGGTAATTTGGAAAATATTGTAAATAAGCTTAAGGATAAAAATATACTTATTAAAAATTTAGAAACTACAATTATAAAAAGTGAAAAAATGCTAGAAATGAGATTCTTAGCTGTTTTCCCTAGAAACAGCTCGCCACAGAGAATTATAGAAGAAGTTACACATATTGATGGAATACACAATATCAAGATAGAATAAGAGTGAAGCTAAGCTTCACTCTTATTTGCTAAATACCTTATTAATATCATCAACTATTGAACCATCAATATAATTATTATTAGCCATATTTGTCATAATCTGAATTACCTTTTCATGTTCATAGCCTTCTTTATATGGTCTTTCCTCTGTCAGTGCTTGATATATGTCAAGGCAAGCCATTAGACGCTCGTTAAATCCTAATTCTTCTGCAGTTTTACCAAATGGATAGCCCTTGCCATTTAGCTTTTCATGATGTGAGGAAGCCCAAGATACAATATCTTCAAACCCTCTTATGTCCTTAAGTATATCATATGTATAATAAGCATGATTTTGCATGTATATATGCTCACTTTCAGTTAATTTATCTGGTTTTTCGAGCACATCCCTATCAATGACTAATTTACCTATGTCATGCACAGCAGCTGCAAAATAAAGCTTCATTGTTGTTTCATCATCATAGTTATAATATTTTGCCATTCTAATAGCTTTTTGAGCAATCCCCATTGAATGACGCATTGTAAATTCTGATTTGTAATCTATTACATTTGCTACTACCTCAACAATATTTCCAATCTGTTCTAAAGAATAGTCCTTGTAAATTGTCGGTAATTTCTCTCCTAAAGCTGTTATAATACTAAGACTTTGAACCTTTTCAAGTGTTTCATAATCAAAGCTTTTTATAAATAAATCTACAATTTTTTCATGTACTATTGTGTTTCTTACTTTATCCAAATAATTCAAAATTTTGTCATACTTCTCTTTTGTCATAACACTTAAATCAAATAAAATATCAACTACATCTGCTACATGTATCAATTGTGCATATATTGGTGTCTCAAGATATGTCTTTCCAAATGGACCACTGCCATCTGAATTTTCATGATGATATAATATTGTATTACTCACATCAAAATTAAATGGTAATCTCATAATATTATTCTCACCTAGTACACAATGCTTACCAGCATTAGTTTTTAATTTACTACCAAGCATATCTAATCTACTTATTTTTTCTTCATGTAAATATTGGGTTAAAGCATTGTCGTGTAATATTGCACATGCAGCCAAATCATTTAACTGCAATCTATCTAAACCAAGATTTTCACCTAAAACCAAGCAAATATATGCTACTCTTTTAGTATGGTGTGTAGCAACTCCTACTGCATCATGTTCCACACAGTCTAAAGCGTACGAAAAAGCTGATAGTATATCGCTCATGTATAACTTCATATAGCCTCCAATTAAATTAGTTTCTTCATTAGTTTCTTCCCTTTTTCGCCTTCATTTTTAATTTATACCCCACAAATTTTAAATATACCATACAAATATTAATTTATTCTTTAACAAAATCTACTCTTTTAACTTAAATTCGTTTTTATTAAATTCTATAATTCCCTCATCCCTAAGCTTACATAATTCATTTGACATAGCACTTCTATCAACCGAAAGATAGTCTGCAAGCTCCTGCCTATTAAATGGTATTTTAAAAGTATTGCTCTTTGCTCTTTCAGCCTGTTCTGATAAATATGAAATAAGCTTCTCCCTAGTTGTTCGCTTAATTATATGGTTAATTTTTTGATTAAGGGCTATATTTTTATTTGCTAATATTCTTATAATGTTATCAATTAATTTTGTATGAAAGCTACATGCCTTGGAACACACATTTAAAATTCTTTTACAATCTATTAAAACAACTTCACTATCTTGCATAGCTACAACACTAATTGGTAGCTTTTCAATATCAGAGAGAGCATATGTTTCACCAAATAAATCTCCTTCCTCTAGTTTAGCTAAAATAGCTCTATTTCCCCAAAAATCCTCTTTAATAACACAAACAGAACCAGATATAACTATTCCAGCATAATTTGCCTTATCATCCTCTAAAAATATAAAGTCATTTCTTTTATAAAACTTATCCTTATATGATAAACATTTTAATATACTTTCTAAATCATCTGAAGAGATATCATTAAACAATGCACAATTTCTGAGAACTTCAAAATATTTTTTCATATTATAACCCCTTTGTTGTAAAAACAACATACTTATTATTTGAATTATAGTATAATATAAATATTAAGTCAAACATTTTCAAATAGTATCATGAATACATATAAATTTTACATGTCCTTTTTCTATAAATAATTTATATATTCTTACACTAATAAAAAGTTTAATAAGGAAGATAATATTTAGGAGAAACTTTGAGCTTTGCTCAATTTTAAATAAAAAAAAGAAAGGGATAAAAATTATGAATGAAATGTTTTGTTTTCAATGTGAACAGACCGCAGGATCTGTTGCCTGCACTAAAAAGGGAGTATGTGGCAAGGAATCAAGTACTGCTAATCTTCAGGATAATTTAATAGGATCATTAATTGGTCTTTCCAAGGTAGTAGAAAAAGCTAAGAAAACTAAGAATACAGATAATTTAATAATTGAAGGCTTATTTACTACAATAACTAATGTTAATTATGACAATGAATTTATCCAAGCAATGATTGATAAAGTCAATGCTGAAAAGAACTCCTTAAAAAAATCTTGTTGTAGTAATGATCCTGATTGCTGTAAGGATGATGAGAATTATGATATGAAGAAAATATGGTCAGACAACGAGGACATACGTTCATTAAAGGCTTTAATACTGTTTGGAATTAAAGGAATGGCTGCATATGCTCATCATGCTTTAGCATTAGGCTACATAGATGATGAAGTAAATGACCATTTCTATAAAGCTCTACGTGCAATAGGTTCGGACTATGGAATGGATGAATTGCTTCCTTTAGTATTGAAAACTGGTGAAGTAAATTTGAAATGTATGGAGCTTTTAGACAAAGCAAATACTGAGTCTTACGGAACACCTGTACCAACTAAGGTTCCATTGAAAATAGAAAAGGGTCCATTCATAGTTATTAGTGGTCATGATTTACACGACCTCAAGCTTTTATTAGAGCAAACAGAAGGCAAAGGAATAAATATTTATACACATGGTGAAATGCTCCCAGCTCATGGATATCCAGAGCTTAAAAAATATTCGCATTTAAAGGGTAACTTTGGTACTGCATGGCAGAATCAACAAAAGGAATTTATTGATATTAAAGGACCTGTTCTATTTACAACTAACTGTATAATGCCTGTTAAGGAAAATTACAGTGATAGAATATTTACAACTGCTGTTGTAGCTTATCCGGGAATGGTTCATATTGATAAAAAGAAGGACTTTACTCCAGTTATAGAGAAGGCCTTAGAGCTTGGCGGATATGATGAGGATAAACAATTTACTGGTATAAATGGCGGAACTGAGGTTATGACAGGCTTTAACCATGGCACTGTTTTAGCAGTTGCTGACAAGGTTGTAGAAGCAGTTAAAAACGGTGATATCAAGCACTTCTTCTTAGTTGGTGGATGTGATGGAGCAAGACCAGGTAGAAATTACTATACAGAATTTGTTAAACAGGTTCCTAATGATTGTATAGTTCTTACAGTAGCTTGTGGAAAATATCGTTTCAACGACTTGTACTTAGGAGATATTGGTGGTCTTCCAAGAATCATGGATATGGGTCAATGTAACGATTCATATAGTGCTATAAGAGTTGCAATAGCTTTAGCAGAGGTATTTAAATGTGGAGTTAATGATCTTCCATTATCACTTGTTCTTTCATGGTATGAGCAAAAAGCTGTTTGTGTACTTCTTACACTTTTACACCTTGGAATTAAAAATATTCACTTAGGACCAACATTGCCAGCGTTTGTATCACCAAATGTATTGTCATATTTGGTTGAGCATTATAATATTACTCCAATAAAAACAGCTGAAGAAGACTTAAAAGCTTTACTAAAGAAATAAAAATTAAAAATTCGATATATCTTTTATTTAAAAATCCACAATATAGAATATAACTCTATATTGTGGATTATATTATTACATAAATAATTTATCTAACAACCCATCTGCTTGCATTTTCTTTTAATATCTCTTTAAATCTATTTAAATCATCATCAGTTATTATCATATCAGCAAATCTCATATCAAAGCTATTAAGTCTAATTCTATCACTATTAAGCTTTTCCTCAACAACAATTGGATCTTCTCCTCTTTCTAAGCATCTTCTCCTGCATTCTTCCTCTGAGACATCAAAGTAGATAACAAATACCTTACCAGGATAGGTTCTTAAAATTTTATGCATTGCATCCTTATCAACAATTGTAACACAGTTTTTTGTAAAATCATTTCGAAGAGTTCCATATTTATGTCCATTATATGTTACCCACTCAAGCAACTCACCATTTCTAATCAAAGTATTAAACTGTTCTTCTGTTAAAAATTTATAAACTTCCTCGTCCTTTTCATCAATCTTTGGCTTTGTAGTACATGATTTAATAATTCTTATGCCAAAATCCTTACATGCCATTTTAAAAGACTTCTTTCCAGAACCTGAAGGTCCGATTAACAACAATATCATAATATTCCTCCTTCGAAATTTAAAACTTTTATCTAATATAGTAAGATAATACATAAAATTAAGGTGTTTCATATCTAGCTTTGTTTATTATATTTTAACATTTATAACAATCATTTTCAATTAATTTATATTTAATTATAAAAGAATATAAATATCAGTTCCAATATAAATAGCAAAACGTAAAACAGGCTGTTAATAAACACACAGCCTGTTTTTTAGTTTGATTAACAATATTAAATTTAGGAGTTCTAACTTATTATGTTTTAGTTATAATATACTGCTCCAAGCTTTAAATAATCACTTAATCTATATGCTACTACTTCATGACCTGTGAAATGATATAAAATGTCACCAATGTATGTCACTCTATTTCCTGTCTCATATGAAAGATTACCATCTAATACCTTTTCTATATTTAATGTATTATCCTTTACTGATATTAATATTGCTTGAGGCTTATACTCATGTGATTCTACTCCATTTACTGGTTTTCCAGAAAATGTTCCTCTTATAGCTACTAAGCCTTTATCCTTAATGTACATAAATGATTTATGGTCATAGCCTATATCAGTATAGCTTCCAGGTCCACCTATACTAAGTGCCTTTATCTCTACTGGCTTACTATCATTTGATACATCAAATAAGGAAACCTTTATACCAATTTGTTTAATACCAGCCTCTATTTCATTTCCATCCTCATCTCTCCAATATAAAGGTGTAGTATTCTCACCTATGCCTATTATTAGATTTTCTGAAATTGGATGAAGATAAGATGAAAATCCTGGTATTTTAAGCTCTCCAGTAACCACAGGTTTTTTTGGATTACTTAGATTTATTGTAAATAGAGGGTCTATTGTTCTATATGTTACTACATATCCTTTATCACCAATGAATCTACAAGATTTTATCTGTTCTCCCTTGGCTAAGCTTAAAATCTCTCCTGTTTTTTGTAGTTTCTCATCAAGTACAAATATATTATTGCCATTGTTCCATGTAGTTGTAGCAATTCTTAAATATCCTTTATATTCATCTGCACTAAACTGATTTAATATATAACCTATAACCTTGTTAGCTGCCACAAATTCTACATTTGTATCTTTTACCTTGTATTTATATATAGCTGTATATGTGTTGTTATAATCCCAAGTTTGACCAAATAAATATAAATTATTTTCGGACATATACATTTCATTACCTGTTCCAGTAAAGCTAGTAAGCTTCATCTCAGTATTTCCATTGACATTAAATGATGAAATTGTATTAATATTAAACATCTCTTGTGGATTATTTTTATCTAATATACAATACATATTTTCTATTGGTGCATATTTAAACTCAGTGCTTACTTTACTATCAGAATATGAAACCAATAAATTCTCCTTAGTGTAGAAATCAGCAGACTGAGGATAATAGTAATAATTTAAGTATTTATTGCTTATAATATAAACAGTATCACCAATCATTCTACTATTTGCAAGATTTCCCTCTGTCATAACAGTTCTTTCTAGCTTAGGTTTTTGCTTATCTGTAATATTATAAACCTCAACACAGCTAAAATTCTTATATCTTACATAGTAATTAGGTGCTATTTTGCCGATTGCTATTTCATCAGTTTTAAGATATCCTTGGTTATCATATGGCATAATTTCATAATCTCTTATACTCTGATTCAATGTATAAATCAATACCAGCTTATTATCTTTTAAATACATATCTTTATAATATCTATAGTTGTTGTCGCTTGAAACCTGTAGATTTATTTCACCAACAAGCTCCATTTTTGATGCTGGTAATGCACTAATAATCTTAATCTTATTATTGTTTCTATTTAAAATATAAATATATTTCCCATCATTTTTAATTATATCTGCTTCATCTACTCCTGCTACTTGAGTGTTAGTCTCTCCATAGCTAGCACTTGGTGCATCTACAGCAGCTGTTGCACCATCATATACTGCTTTACTACTTTCATCAACAGCATTACCATAATATCTATTTCCTCCAAAATCTAATGATTTTAGATAGTCAACATATTCTTTAAAGCTTTTGAATTTAGTAGGTTTTATTAAACTAGTTGCTTCACTTAGGTTTTTTGAATCTGCCATAATTGTTGTTCCTTGACTAAAAATAACTACAAAAAATAATGCAATAGTTGTAATGCAAATTATTCTTTTTAAAACACTGTATTTACTAAACATAATAAACCTCCTTGTTAATAAATATATTTACGAAGCACCTATATCTTTATGTTATATCCTTTCTAAGTTCTCAACAGTTTTATCATTTACAACATTTCCTGTATTAACTTAGCTACCTTCACATATGTATCGTTAATTTCTCCAATAATTTTAGGATTCCAATATTCATTGAAAAGCTTAAATTTCTTTAATTTTATCCATCATTCCTCCATGGTACTATTAACTTATTATAATAATTTAATTTTATTTCTATAAATTAAGACGATTTTTATAAATTTTAGTTCCAAAAAATATAAATGTTGTATAATTATTAAAAGCACAGTATTACTGCAAATTTTATTACAGTATTAACCTGTGCTTTTATAAATCAAATTTCAGAACTTAAAACAATTAATCAATTGTATCCGTACTTAATATTATAGTTGCTGTAGCACCAGCTTCTAGTTCTTCTTGTACTCCTGTACGAGTTATTCTAACGGAAAGAAGGTCACATTGCTCAACATTATATTCAGCTGGTACAAATATACAGCAATTACGAGCACCCTCTTCACTCGGACCTATTATAGTTGCAACAACACCTGTACTAAGCAATGTATCACCACAATTTGTACTTCTAATTATTTCAGCTGTTATTGTATCTTCAGTTGCTACTGGTTCTGTCCTTATGCTGAAAATAAATCCAACTATAGTAGAATCTACTGGAACAACAACAGTGTTCCTCACAAAATCATTAGAAGCAGTTCCAATTCCTAAATATTGATTAGTAGCTATTGGCTGGTCTGTAGCTAAATAAATATAACTCACTCCTGGTCCTGGAGGTCCCGGTGGTCCCGGTGGTCCTGGAGGACATTGACATGGTCTGCAACGACATTTTTGACAAGGAGAATCGCATGAAGAAGAATGTTTTTCAAAACCTGAATCTGGAGAAACTTCCTCATTACAAGGAATAATTCTGCCTATAGAATTCTTAAATTCTTCATAACGTTTGTCGTAGTATGACATATATAAAACCTCCGATAATATTTACATACAATACACAAACGTATTGTTCTTATATATTATGCAATGTATATAAAACTGTTCTACATTTTTCTACTTTTATTGATATTTTTCAACAGTTTAAAAATTACTTTGTTAAAAGTATAATTAGTAAATATTTACAATAATTACTAGGAGCCTTTGTTAAACATGTTTTTTATATCAAATTTTGTAATTTTGTGATATAATATGGGATAAAACAAGAGGAGCTTATTAATTTAGGAGGACAATAAATGATAACAACTGTTATTCAATTCATGCGATATTATGTTGTGTTAATCTTTGGAGCTATGGTTTCCTTCAGCTTTGCTGGAATGACACACACACGTAAAAATTACTTAAATGTTGGATGCTTTACTGCTATCTTATTTATTATTCAAGTCTTTTCCTTAAGAATTTTTGGAATGGATACGACCTTAAAAATATACCCACTAATAACTCATATACCAATATTTATTTTTATTATTTTATTCTTTAAATGCTCTTGGCTAATTTCAATAACAAGTGTATTCGCATCATATTTATGTTGTCAACTCCCTCGCTGGATAGGTGCTGTATCCGGCGAAGTTTTTAATAATACTTCTTTTGATCATATAGGCTATATCTTAACAGTTTTAATATTATACTATTTCCTTCAGAAATATGTAGTAAAACCAGTGCGACATATAATTGAACGATCTAAAAAATCTTGCTTGCTCTTTTGTGCAGTACCATTATTTTACTATTTCTTTGATTATATAGCATTTATATATACTGATATTATGTATAGTGGCACTAGAGCAGTAGTTCAATTTATGCCATTTATACTATCTTTGTATTATTTTATCTTTGTTTTAATATATTATTTTGAAACACAAAAGCAAATTAGCATCCTAAGAGAACGTGACATGTTGGATACTCAGCTTAAGCAGGCACAAATCGAGTTTGCTTCATTACGACAATTGCAGCAAAATGCAGCGACCTATCGACATGATATGCGTCACCATTTTGCTCATTTACAAAATCTTGCATCAAATGGACGTATAGAGGAGATAAATGAGTATCTAAGAACTGCTCAGTCTGACATTGAAGCTATTACACCATTAAGATATTGTGAGAATGAAACAGTAAATTTAATTTTGTCCTCTTATGTAGCTAGAGCAAAACAATTAGATATAGCATATACAATAACCTAGCTTCATACCATTAAGTGATACAGAGCTTTGCTCACTATTATCTAATGCTTTAGAAAATGCCATAAATGCTAATGAAAAAATTATTGATATTAATAAACGCTTTATAGAGCTTCGTATGTTCTTAAATAATAATAAACTATGTATAGACATTTGCAACAACTATCAACTTGAGCCTAGATTTCAAAACGGTCTTCCTGTGTCTAATGAACAAGATCATGGGTTTGGAACAAAGAGTATAATACATATTATTGAAAAACATAATGGTCTATATAACTTTTCTATTGAGGATGAAATGTTTGTATTTCAAGCAACAATTTGAATAAGCAATAAAAAAACTTTGTCAATATTAATGGCAAAGTTTTTTATAATTCTAGCTCTTCATCAGCATACATCTCATCGAGCCTTTTATACATGTCATTTAATTTGGATTTTAATTCTAATCCCTTTTTATATTCCTCATTAAGTTCAATTTCAGTATTATTGCTGTGCAAAAGATTTTCATGCTCTTTTATCTTTTCTTCTAATATTATTATGTCATCCTCTAATTTTTTCAAATCTCTTTTTTTCTTTTCTATTCTCTTAATATCTTCTTTTTTCTTTAAATACTCTTCCTTTGATTGGCTTATATTATTTGCTTCCTTAGTCTTAGGGTTGAGACTTTCCTGCACAGCTTTTTTTGCTTGAAGCTTCTCTTTTTCTAACTTATAGTCCTCATAATCACAGTTATATATTCTTAATGATTTATTTTCTAGTTCTGCAATCCTTGTAGCTACCTTATCTACAAAATATCTATCATGAGATATAAATATAATTGTACCATCATAATTAATCAAGTCTTCCTCTAAGGATTCTCTTGAATCAATATCTAAGTGATTGGTTGGCTCGTCCAAAACTAATACATTAGATTTTTCATACATCAATGTCAATAGCTTCAATCTAGTTTTTTCTCCACCTGATAAATTACTTATTCTTTTAAAGACATCATCATCTGTAAATAATATTTTAGCTAATTCATTACGCGCTTCACCAATTGTAATATTATATTTATAAGTAAAATAATCTATTATACTTTGTTCTTCATTTTCAAAGCTTATTTCTTGTGGTAAATATCCAATATTTAATTTTGAGCCAAGCCTTATCTCTCCATTATCAAGTGGCATTTCATTTAGAATCATCTTAATTAGAGTAGATTTGCCTGTGCCATTCTCGCCAAGTATTGCAATACTATCCTTATAGAAAACAGCAAAATTCACATTTTTAAAAAGAATCTTCTCTCCAAATGATTTACTTGCATCCTTGACATCTATAACTATTTTACCTGTTCTTTCTGAAGCACTAAGTGAAAAGCTTTTAATTTTCTTATCCTTAATAGGCTTTTTAAGCTGATCAATTTTTTCAAGTCTTTTTTCAAGCTCCTTTGCTCGCCTATACATCTTATCACTATCACGCATCGCACCCCAAATACGATATCTTTTAATCTGCTCTTCCATTCTTTTTATTTTCTTTTGTTGATTTTCGTAGTCCTTTAACTCTTTTAAAAATTTGAGCTCCTTTTGAAC
>JBPOHM010000024.1:0-10559 GCA_052035585.1 Bacillota bacterium | reverse complement strand
TATGATAAATTATCTAATCAAATATAAAAATTTCTTCAATAGGTGCTTCTACTATTCTAGAAATATCTATTGCTAATTTTAAAGAAGGATTATATTTACCTGCTTCTAATCGCATAATAGTTTCTCTTCTTACACCTACCTTTTCTGCAAGCTGCTCCTGTGTTAAATCCTTTAAAACTCTATATTTTTTTAAATTGCACTTAAACTCTGACATATTTTATTCCTCATTATCTTCATTTTCAAAGCGGTATAATAAATATTGTTTAAGAAAATCAGCTAAACCCCATGCTATACCAATAGCTGCCATTACTATACTTAACACTATATTAGGATCCCAAGTTAATACAATAAGTGTTATAATAGTTGTAATTAATATAATATTAAGAGCAATTCTATTTGCAATTGCAGTTGCTTTATTTGAGTTAGCTTCAAAACGTTCATCAATCAATGTATTTGACATTTTCGCTTCATAGTAGCAGCCAAAATATCCAAAAAATGAAAAAGCTAAGAAAAAATAAGGGTAAGGTAAGCTATCATTAAAAAAAGTTTTTGGTATTTGAAAAAGACCATTAAATCCTATAAACCCAAAGAGTCCTAATAACGACCATAATGGACTGACCTTTTTTGTATAGGTCTTATTATCAATGACTATAATTCCCTTAGGATTTCTAAACATTGGAATAAAATTTCTCTTTCTAATTTGATCTTTATTATTAAACATTTTAACCTCCAAAAGTGATATATTTATATCATAATGATACAAATATATCACTTTTATTGAATCATGTCAATAAAATAATTAAAAAAATAAAAGCTGTGCAAAATGCACAGCCTATTATGATATATACTATATATTAATCAATATGTAAATATCATGTCATCAATTCTTATTGACACTGGTCTTGATAATAGCCACTTATTAGTTGCTGACTTATCAAAATAAAATAAAGCACCATTTGTTGGATCTACACCATTTAAAGCTTCTTTAGCTGCTTTAATTGATTCAGGAGTAGCTGGTCTATTAATCCATCCTGTTTGAACAGGTGTGAACTGATAATAACCATCTATTACCTCATTTATAACACCACTAATTGTGTTTTCAAATGTCTTGTATTTTACTCTGTTTACTACAACAGCTCCAACTGCAACCTGAGCTTGATAATCTTGAGTTTGAGCCTCAGCTGTTATTAATCTAGCCAGCAAGTCCAAGTCACTTGCAGAGTAATTTAATGCTTTACTTTCTGATACTGTTGAAGTTTTAGGTATGTTTAGCTTTTGTCCTATTAATATCATATTGGTATATATATTATTAGCACGTCTTAATGTATCTAATGGAACATTGTAAGCTTTAGCAATTAAGTATAAGGTTTCTCCTTTTTTAACAGTATGAGTAATACCTGGAACAGTTAATTTTTGTCCAATATTTAGATTAGTAGTAGTCAAATTGTTATCATTTACTATGCTTGTTATTGATGTATTGAATATCTTGCTTATTTTATATAATGAGTCGCCATAAACTGTTGTGTAAGTTGCTGCATAAGCACTACTTGTAAATAAAGATATACTTGCAATTAGACCTGTAGTCAATAAAATTGACTTTAATTTCTTTAGTTTCATATTATCCTCCTTTTGCCTCCCAGGTTAGTTGACGGGTTAGGGTTGAGGAACCCCGCCTTATAATGGCTTCACCCCAGTATTAAATCCCCGGTACTTCCTTAAACGAAGATTCGGCTACCCAATATTTTAACTGAAAAATATCTAATTTTCAATGGTAAGTCATTGAAACAAAGGACATATAAAACTTACATTGTAAATATTACAATATACAGTAAAATTATGTTACTAAATGCAAGGGGTTTTACAGACTACCCATATAATTATTTAATTTGCTTTACTTAATTTATATTCCATCTTTATTTTTAAATTAAATTCCAATTACTTTTATTTAATTCCATCATTATTAAATCATGTGATGTATTTGTTTCATCCTTCCAAAAATCCTTTAAAATCTCTACTTCTGTAAATCCTACTTTTTTATATAGATTATATGCTGGTGCATTTTCTGGGAAGCAATCTATTAATAATGACTCCATTTTTAACTTATCAAATAAGTATTGTATAAAACAAATTAAAGCTTCCTTTCCATATCCTTTCCCATGAGCTGATAACTCACCTATTTTCATACCTAATCTACAAACTCTTTTGTCCATATCTGCTTCACCATATTGTAATTCACCAATAGGTTTCATTAATTCCTTAGAATGAATTATATACATTCTACTATTTAGTACTTTATTCTTATTTATAAATTGGTTTTTGAATCTTTGATATAGACTATCTTTTGTAACTCTCATACCATTAGGGAACCCCATAGGCCCAGTAATGTTCCCATCATTCCACCATTTTTCAACTAATACTAAATCACTTTCTTCTAGTAATCTTAAAGATATTCTTGCAGTTTCTGCTATAATATTCATTTTTAATTCTCCTTAATTACATATTTTTTAATTCTAATATTAGCTAACTAACCCTTTAGATGTTCCAAAAAGAAAGATTGCACAAGTATGTTATTATAACTTAAATTTACAATTTACTCTGTAATTGCTTTATAAATTTATTTAATCCTGGTTTTACAGGTGGACTTATTCCTCACTTCATTTTTTTGATTTTATTTTATGTTTTCTATATAAACACCAAATTATAAGAACAACAACTATTAAAGCTATTATAATAATTGGTGAAAATAACTTTAACATTATTAGCAAATATGGACTTCTTAATGTACTAATAATATTTTGATACCAATTTTCATCAATTACGATTTCTAAGTTTTCTGAAGGTAGTGTATCTGAAATGTACTGATATGTTCGTTTACCAATTTTCTTAAAATTTAGATTACTTCTTTTTATAACTGGCATATCCTTATCAAGATTTAGATTTATTGTTAAACTAGAAAAATCCTTCCACATAGCAGCAGGTTTAAGATAATATAAAATCTCACCTCTTTTTACGTCAAAATCATAATCAGGATATCCACCAAGTTTGTAAGTATAACTAACAACCACATCATATTCCTCATATGGTTCAAAACTCATCATAAATGTAATTGTATCAACAGATTGTCCATCAAATTCTTCTGGCATTTCTGTACTTGTAAGTACAGCATATTTCCAATCATCTGCTTTTATTTCTGTATAGTTATTTAAAACATAGCTTCCTACAACAAAAGTCGTATCTTCATTATTTATTAACACCTTTACACCACTATTATTAACATTTGGAGATAAAAACATAGATTGTGTTGTAATGCTTTCATTAGAAGTATTCTTCATTTTATATGTAGCAACTATATCTGCTTTTGAACCATTAACTGTAATATCTAATACCTCTGATAATACACTAATTGTATCATTTTTTTCAAAGGTTATAGATGAGCCATAATCTGCAAAACTTGGTGCAGCCATATTAGCATAATTAACTTGAGGAATAAACAATGTGAAAATTAATATAAAAATATAGATTAGGCATATCTTTTTCATAATAATACCTCGCAAAATAAAAATAACTTCTCCTTTTAAACTAAATTTATCTCTCCCGTATGTTGTCTTTATAATTATCTTAAATATTAAATTCTTATCTTCTGATTAAGTTTATCATTTCTATAATAATTTTTATATTATCTTCAATAGGCTTAGTAGCATCTATTCGAATAACTGGACAATTTAAAGATTTTACCCATTCTTCAACATGACACTTCTCCATTAAATTACTATTACTTAAGTAAACAATTGGTTTTATCTAATTTCTTTATTTTTTTCAATCTATATATACTTATTTTATCATTTTAGCTTTTTTGGAATTATTTGATCACAAAAATATTGTGCAGCACCTGTACCATGAAAGCTAATATCTACCATAAAAGCTTGTAAATTATTCTCTTTCCAAACCATAATTCCAATAATTTGATCGTTCTGTAGTAATAAAGTAGAATTATTAATTCCTTTTCTCATATCCTCATCACAATTGCCACTATCTATATACCAGTCAACGATTTCATCCCCTAGGTAATTTCGTGTAAAATTATCTGCAACAAATTTTGATAATTTCAACATATTTTCTTCATCCTCTATAGTGGCTTGTCTTATTATGTAATTATTATTCATGTTTTCTCCAATTTTTAAGTTCTCAGTTTTATCTCTAACTAATATACATTACATTTCATATATTCATTTTTCACATTTCTACATCAACATTCTACATTATTTTAAAAAGAAACACACAAGGTTCATTTCCATCACTATCAAATGGAGATGAAATTATATCTGCCACTTCTAGTTTTACACCTAACATTATTTCATAATGATATTTAAAATGGCCTCCACAGCAAAAGCAATAATTTTTAGAAACTTGATAATCTCGTTTCACTTTGTTAAAGTTTGAGCATGCACAAGCAAATTTGTCATTTTCTTTATATGAAACAGCATGAACTGTAACTGTATTGTCTTTATTCAATATAGGATTACCCATATACTTAACTTCAGATATTTTTTTAATTTTCTCCTCTAAAGTTAATTCTTTATTAGTTTCCAAAAAAGCTTTTGATGCCTTTTCACGACTTCCACTTTTGCAACATGCATTATACTCAAGTATCTGCTGTATTTTATTCGACCGACTCTTTGATTCATTATATCAACAGCATGTTTAAAATACTTTGCTCTTACTTCTTTTGGAGATTTATCTACTATCTCCTCAAAATCTTTATTTATCATTGCAATAGTATTTTCGTCAACTTCAAATTTCCTAAGTGATTCATTAAACTTTTTTGGACTTGGCATATAAATATCTTCAGACTTTTCAATAATATCTCCATAAAGAATTAGTTCAATAGCTTTGTCTTTGGTTTAATCATTTTTAACTCCATTATATATTTATTACATCTATAATAATTTTATTTACTAATGCTATAAGCAACTTCATATTATGCTCATTTTACGAAGAAACAGATTTAACAAATTGTTTATTTCTGCTTCTTAAATGTAATAACAAATGCACCTCTAACCTGCCTTGAAGTAGCCATATAATCGTACGTCACCAGTTCCCATCCTTCATTAGCTCTTTCGTTAAGTAATTTATCTAATAATAACAAATTACTTTAAATATTTAATAATACACTTTGACATTACATTAGCTTTTCACATAACGATCTTGAGTTCACGACGTTTTATCATCAGACCCCCAGCGGTTTTCTTCTCTGGACGATGATAAAATGTGGTCTGACTTGCCCCATGACCGTTCCCACAAGACCCTTGCGTGAACATGTTGTTAGGTGTAGTTATATTTTGACCTATATAAATAATATAGAAAAATAATAATAACTTTTATATTTCCTATACTAATACTCCATATCTTGTTTTATTATTCTTTTCTTTATAATTAAATATAAAAAAGTTAAAATAGTAACAACTAAACCCCAATATCCAAAAGAATAATCTAATAATGCGTGTATAAGTATTGGTACAAGTATTGTTTTGCTTAGTTCTAACAATGAAATAAACATGTACGCACCTAAAATACCACCCCCAATGTAATTAGTCATACTTAACAAAGTAACAGCTACACTTTGTTCATTTAATATACCTGGTAATATTGCATGCATTATTCCAAATAAACTACCACTAACTACTATAGCAAAGTACTTATTAATATCCTTAAGTCTCAAATAAAAGTATCCCCTGTTAATTATCTCTTCTGATGTTGCTACAATAATTAAGTAAAAAAACGCCTTATATAATCCACCTATTGAATAATCTTTATGTAAAATAAAAAATACTATATATATTAAGAGCAAAATACTAAATAATACAATGTTATTTCTATTAATATATAATTTCTCTAAATTTTTTCTATTAATAAATATTATAATTATTGGTAAAATAATTGATATACTTATATCCTCTATTAACTTTAATAAAACATTATTACTATTAACTTTAGATAATGATATTAATAAACCATTACTGAATAAAAATTCCCCAGCCATCCAAAAGAAAACTAAATAAACAATTACTACCATAATTGGTATAAATACATTTTTATATTTAACACACATAATTTCCCCCGAACAAAATAAATTTAACACTTATTTTTTAACCAAGTTTTTTAACTACAGTATAAGAAAATATAATTTCACCTAACTACTCCTTTCATCAACTCACTGTTCTTATAAGTGATGTATTTAGTGTTTATTACGTATGAAAGTTTCGTATTATGGTTATTTTTATACTTTCTTATACTTTCTTATACTTTTTTTTACTTTTTTAAATTATTTCTTTGCTATTCTGTCTATTGGGCTAATTATTTTCTTTAGGTCTTTGTTTGTTACATGAGTGTATATTTGAGTAGTTTTTGTACTAGAATGCCCTAATAATTCTTGTATGTATCGTATATCTGTTCCATATTCTAGTAAATGAGTTGCAAATGAATGTCTTAATGAATGAATACCTACATCTTTATTTATTCTAGCTTTTGCACAAGCTTTTTTAAATACTTTTTGGACTGATCTCACTGATAAGTGCTCTGTTTCATCAGCACCTGGGAAAAGCCTTTAATAAATATGGTCATTCTGTTGCTATCTATATCTGAAACTTTAAGACTAACAACTTCACTTACCCTCAATCCACTAGAATACACAACATATAATATAGTTCGATGTTTTTGATTTGTAACCGAATTCAATATTTTTGTTACATCTTCTTCACTTAATACTTTAGGCAAAGGTTTTATCGTTTTGGGTCTTGGAAAATTTTCATACTCAATATTCTTATTCAGTATATAAGTGCAATACAGCTTTATTGCACTATATGCCTGTGTTGTATACGAATTAGAGTTATCTTCTGTATTTATTAAATAATACATGTACTTCTTAATATCGTCTATATTTATTTCATTAATATCCTTCTTTAGGTACTTTTTAAATCTATTTATATGTGCTCTATAAGCTTTTTTAGTTGAGTTGCTGTATCCTTTTAATGCTAGTAATTGTTCAAAAGATTCTACACATATTTCAAATTCATTGTTAATAAAATTAAGATTAATACTATTATTAGGAATTGTCCATGTTCTATCATCTGGATTATATTCTCTATCCTTAATATTTCTAATGACTTGTACTATTTTTTCATCATATGGAAACTTTAACTTTAGCTTATCCCCTTCTTTAGTACAAAATATCTTCATAATACCCCCCTAACTACTTTTATAAAAATAATTTATAATTGATTATATATACCATCCTAACACAATTTCATAAAATTTTCCATATATTTTTAAATTTTTACATTATAAAAAATATAGGATATTGAGTCTTTTGTTTCTGCTACCAAATACCAAAATAACAATATAATATTTTATATCATATTAATAGCCTTTTCTAAGCTTTGAATATAGCTCATACTGGACGCAAATAAAAAAGGCACATACATTATTACAATGTAAATGCCTTAAAGCTATTTATTACTATTATTTATTAACTAACTCTTTGAATATATCAATTTGCTTAGCATATGATTCAAGTCCTTTTCTCCAGAACTCTTTATCAGTTAAATCTATGTCAGCTATTTTAGCTACATCTTCTACACTCATAGTTGTTGTAGCTTTAAGAAGTTTCTTGTATTTTGGTACAAATGACTCTCCTTCTTCTATATACTTTGCATATAGGCCTCTTGCAAACAGTCCACCAAAAGCATATGGGAAGTTGTAGAAGCTTCTACCTGTGCTATAATAATGACCTTTACATACCCACATGTATGGATGAAGAACGTTGTTATCAAGTCCGTCTCCATAAGCTTCTTTTTGAGCATTAAGCATTATTTCACATAATTGGTCTGGAAACATAAATGTATTACTTCTATTTTCAAACACAGCTGTTTCAAACAAATATCTTGAATAGATGTCGCATATAATTTGAGTTACATCCTGTAATTGACTTTCGACTAATGCAAGCTTAATATCATCATTTTCAGCTGAAGAAATTGCAGCATTCATTATAATATTCTCATTAAATGTCGATGCTGTTTCAGCTACAGGCATTGAATAGCTTGTATTAAGTATTTTATTATCTGCTATATTTAAATTGTGATAAGCATGACCTAATTCATGTGCTAATGTTACTACATCACCAAAGTTTCCATCATAGTTTGTTAATATTCTACTTTCCTTTAATGAATAAACACCAGAACAGAATGCTCCACCAACCTTACCCTCTCTTGGATAGAAGTCAATCCACTCTTCATCATATGCACGTTCAACCATTTCAGCAAGATCTGGTGCAAAGCCTTTGAATAAATTAACTAGATAATCCTTAGATTCTTCTATTGTGTATTTCTTATTGTTGTTACCCATTGGTGCAAACATATCATACCATGGTAATCCATTTGAATAACCAAGAGCTTCTCCCTTTGCCTTTAAATACTCATGGAACTTCGGTAAGTATTCCTGCATAGCTCCTATTAATGCATCTAAAGTTTCACGCTTCATACGAGCATTATGTAAGGTTTGAGCAAGAGGTGATTCAAAGCCTCTTAATTTACATTCATTTATTACCTGTAATTTAATATTGTTTAAAGCAAATGCTACTGAATCTTTTATTTTTTCATAACTTGCAAGCTCTGCCTCATATGCTTCCTTTCTCACTACTGGATCATTCTCATAAGCAAGATTTCTAATTGTAGATAAATTTGTTTTTCCACCCTTATAATCAACCTTAACAGAAGAAGTTAAGTATGATTGAAGATCAGACCAAGCATTTCCACCACTTATATTAAATTTAGAGATAACCTCTTCTACATCATCATTTAATTCATACTTGCTATCCTCAACTATTAATTTTAAGAAATATTCATATTCCTTTAATTGTGGGGTTGCACTAATTATTTCGTCAATATTTTTAATATTAGCTATGTATTTTTTTATTATCGTTGAGGCTTTTGTAGTACTACTCATTTTATCGCTTAATTTACCAAGATAAGATGTACTATCTACATCCTTAGTATTTGCTGATTTCTTTAATCTAGCAAATAAGAATAAATTAGAAAAAAGCTTTCTTTGTTCTTCAAGCAGTTCAATTGCTTTTACTATATTATTTGATGCATCATTCTTTTCGAGGTTGCTTACAAAATTGTTCATTTCACTAATAGATGTATCAAGCTTACTAAAATCTTCAATGAATTTAGGATCATTGTATCCTGTGTAAAGTTTGTCTAATGACCATACAGAATTCATATTGTTCTCCTCTTTTATTGTATTTTAAATTATGTTTATTAATTAAGGCACATACATTTTAAAAATGTACATGCCTTGATTTTAACAATTATTTATTAACTAGTTCTTTAAATATATCTATTTGCTTAGCATAAGATTCAAGTCCTTTTCTCCAGAACTCTTTATCTGTTATATCTATACCAGCAATTTTAGCTACATCTTCAACATCCATGATTGTTGTAGCATTAAGAAGCTTCTTGTATTTTGGAACAAATGCTTCTCCTTCTTCTTCATATTGAGCATATAAGCCTCTTGCAAACAATCCACCGAATGCATATGGGAAGTTATAGAAGCTTAAATGAGGACTGTAGTAATGGCTCTTACATGCCCACATATATGGATGAAGAATGTTATTATCTAGTCCATCACCATATGCTTCCTTTTGTGCATTAAGCATTATTTCACATAATTGGTCTGGGAACATGAATGTATTGCTTCTATTTTCAAATACAGCAGTTTCGAATAAATATCTTGAATAGATATCACATATAATTTGAGTTACATCTTGTAATTGGCTTTCAACTAAAGCTAATTTAATATCATCATTTTCTGCTGACGATATAGCTGCATTCATAATAATGTTCTCATTAAATGTAGAAGCAGTTTCTGCTACAGGCATTGAATAATCTGTATTTAAAATTCTATTATCAACAATGTTTAAATTATGGTATGCATGGCCTAGCTCATGAGCCATTGTTACTACATCACCAAAGTTTCCATCAAAGTTAGTTAGAATTCTACTTTCTCTAATTGGATGAATACCAGCACAGAAAGCTCCTCCAACCTTGCCTTCTCTTGGATAGAAGTCAATCCACTCTTCGTCATATGCCCTTTCAACCATTTCAGCAAGGTCTGATGAAAAGCCTTTAAATAAATTAACTAAATAATCCTTTGATTCTTCTATAGTATATTTTTTATTGTTATTACCCATTGGTGCAAACATATCATACCATGGTAATCCATTTGAATAACCAAGTGCTTTTGCTTTTGCCTTTAAATATTCATGGAATTTAGGTAAATATTCCTTCATTGCTCCTATTAATGCATCTAAAGTTTCACGCTTCATACGAGCCTTATGTAAGGTTTGAGCAAGTGGTGATTCAAATCCTCTTAATTTACATTCATTTATAACTTGTAATTTAATATTGTTTAATGAAAATGCTATTGAATCCTTTATCTTTTCATAGCAAGCAAGCTCTGCTTCATAAGCTTCCTTTCTTACTACTGGATCTGCATCATAT
>JBPOHM010000352.1:0-2770 GCA_052035585.1 Bacillota bacterium | reverse complement strand
ATTGTATATAGTATTTTGTAAATTAAACTCATATTCAATAAGGTCCTTAGGATAATTAGAATTAAAGCATTTGTAAGCATAACCATTCCACAAATACACATTAGCCTCACGACCGTGTCCAATTAATTTTCTTTCCTTAATAAATTTTTGCTCAATCATTTTATTTTCCATCCTGTCATTTTTTTATTAGGAGTAACAGACTTCGAATCTGTTGGTCTCCTATATATCACTTTGTACTTCTATCAAATTTTGCAAAGAAGGCTCCGGTTAATATTCCCCCAACTAAATTAGCAATAGAATCCTCCATAGTATCACGAACACCTGTCAAAACTACCTTTTGACAATCAATGCCTAATGTTAAATCCGCAATAAACTCATATATTTCCCAAAGAAGTCCACCAGTACATGCTATACCAATTATAAAGATAAATCTTGCTAAAGGTTCAACCTTTTTGGCACCTTGAATTCTATTAAGTATTGAATTTCCAAAGATACCCATTACTACTCCTGATAATACATGCATCAGCACATCCCACCAGAAAATATTATCATAGAAGTTTATCATAACTCCTAGTACCAGTGAAAATATACAAAATATGTAGAATAAGGCAACTAGCTTATCGCTTATTCTTTTTTTATTTAAATTTATGTAATCTATTAAATATGTCAATAATAAAATTGCTAAGCCACCTGCAATTCCTATCCACCTTAAAATAAATAGATCATAAATAGCAGCAGCTATGATGCCAATTCTTAATGCCCATTTTGAATATAAAGCTATTTTACCCATACACCCTCCATTTATTATTTTTATTTATATAGTCACATTTAACAAGCTTTACTAAAATTCCTGCTCTGTTCTAGCAATTATTTCATCCTGCAAGGCTTGTTCAAGATTGTTGAAATGATCGCTATATCCTGCAACTCTTACAATTAAATCCTTATACTCTTCAGGATTTTTCTGTGCATCCAATAATGTTTTCTTTTCTATCACATTGAATTGAATATGGTGTCCACCCATCTTAAAATATGACCTTATTAATGCAGCTACGTTACTGAGCCCCTTTTCACCACTTATTGATGAAGGAGTGAATTTCTGATTTAATAATGTTCCTCCTGTTCTTTCATGACACATCTTAGAGGCTGATTTTATAACAGCAGTAGGACCATTTATATCTGCTCCCTTTTCAGGTGAAATTCCATCTGTCAATGGCTTTCCTGAGAGTCTGCCATTTGGAGTAGCCCCTGTCATAGAGCCAAAATATATGTGACAGGTTGTAGGAAGCATATCAATATGATATGTTCCTCCGCAAGCTGTTGGTTTACCTGTTATATAATCATTCACAGTATTAAATACATCAACCATTATATCATCTGCATAATCATCATCATTTCCATATTTAGGAGTTTTATTCAAAACTATGTTTCTTAAAAAATCATGTCCTTCGAAATTATCGTTTAAAGCATTTAATAATTCAGACATACTAAATCTTTTATCATCAAATACATTTTTCTTGATTGCTGCTAAGCTATCTGTAATAGTTCCTATACCAACTATTTGTATGTATCTTGTATTGTACTTTGCACCACCAGCATTGTAGTCCTTACCACTCTCCTTGCAGCCCGTTGTAATTACAGACATAAAGGTTGAAGGCATATGCTCTGCAAATATCTTTTCTATTATATTGTTACCAGCCATTTTAATATCAATAAAATGCTTCAACTGCTTCTCAAATGCAGACCAAAGCTCCTCATATGACTTAAAGCTAAGCGGATCACCTGTCTTTAACCCAATTTGCTTATTAGTGACCTTATCAAAGCCATTGTTAAGTGTTATTTCTAAAACCTTTGGTGTATTAAAGTATCCAGTTAAAATATATGCCTCTCTACCATGTGCTCCGGTTTCTACACAACCACTAGAACCTCCATACATTGCATCCTCTAATTCCTTACCAGCATTTAAAAGCTCCTTTATTATTTCCTCTGTGTTATAAAACGCTGGCTGTCCCCAGCCCTTTCTAGATATTTCAACTGCTCTTTTTAAAAATTCATCAGGAGTCTTTTCACTTATTTGCACATTTGAATTTGGCTGAACTAGCTTCATTTCATCCATTACATCCATAATGATATATGAAACCTCATTCACACCATTTTCCCCTGTCTCAGGATTAATTCCTCCAGTGTTTATATTGGCAAAATCAGTGTATGTATCACTTTCCTTAATTGTTATGCCTACCTTTGGAGGTGCGGGCTGATTATTAAATTTTATCCATAAGCATTCTAATAGCTCTACTGCCTTTTCTCTTGTGAGTATTCCTTTTTCAATGTCGTTCTTGTAAAATGGATATAGGTACTGGTCAAACCTTCCTGGTGAGAAGGCATCCCAAATATTAAGCTCTGTTGTTACTCCAATATGTACAAACCAATACATTTGAATTGCTTGTGCAAAGGTCTCAGGCTTATGTGCAGGAACAACGTCACAGTTAGCTGCTATCCATAAAAGCTCTTCCTTTCTTTGTGGATCAGCTTCATTTTCTGCTAGTTGTCTTGCATATTCGGCATATCTCTTGCCATATGTAATTATAGCATCACAGGATATTGCCATTGCTTCTAGCTGAGCCTTTTTATTATAAGCATCCATGTCATTTAAAAAGTCTAGTCTTGCTATCTCTTCTTCAATTTCCTTCTTAAAGTCCAAAAAGCCCTTCTTATATATCTTATCATCAGCTACAGTATGCCCAGGTGCTCTTTGCTCCATAAATTCAGTAAA
>JBPOHM010000374.1:0-1508 GCA_052035585.1 Bacillota bacterium | reverse complement strand
ATTTCATTTAATTTATAAAATATACAGATTGTCTTATTTTTCTATTGTTAGTCTTTACTTTGTCATAATATGTTTAAAAATGTTGCATTATTGAATATTTTATGATATAATATTGTTAAAATAATTTTCTGTAGAAATTGATTGTTACTAAATTTTAACCAACTGGAGGTTTTACTATGAATTTTAAAAAATCTATAAGAACAATTAGTTCTTTAACCTTGGCATTTCTAATGCTATTTTCATGCTTTCAAAGTGCTATGGCTGTAATACCAAATGGATATTGGAAATTTCATGATCCATATGAAAAAGCAGTTGCTGAAAACAATGATGCAGAAATCTTGAGACTTAGCCAAGAAACAATAAATTTCCTTAAAAGTTATCCTATCGATAATGATATAGCTAATATACTCTATATGAGATATATGAAAATGGCTGAAATATACGAAAAGCAAGGAAACTATGATTTAGCTATAAAAGCATGGAAGGATTTTATTCCATCTGCTGAATATAGAAAAGCCGATGATGCTATTAAATTGGCTAAGGCTAGAATAATAAAAATAGACCCAATGACTGAGGTTTATGCCCTTACACAAAACACATCTTCTATACCATACTATGGAATGAAAAACGAGCCAAAAAGTGGTACATATTTCGGAAGACCTTCTTCAGCGACAGGACCAGATTTATTTTCAAACGAAACTGCTGTTTCATTTTATGTTGAATGTTTACAAGAAAAAATTAGAGATTTTGATTATTACATAAGAAAATATGCAGATGGAAAAAGAATTGTACAGATAGCTTTTAATATGCCAAATGAAAATGACACATTAATAAAGGTGTTAGATTCATCATCTGATGCATATTTAAAGGAAACAATGCAATACTTAAACTCATTAAACGTTCCAGTTCTACTTAGAATTGGTGGAGAGATGAATGTTTGGACTAAGCTTGCTGACCCACAAACATTTAAAAATGCATTTATTAAAATAACAAAATTAGCTAGAGAATATGCACCAAATGTTGCAACAGTATTCTCTCCTAACGATATATCAAACTGGGCTGTTGATATAAGTGACTATTATCCTGGAGATGAGTATGTTGACTGGGTTGGAGTTTCTTTATACACTAATAAATATAATGTAGTTACACTTACTGAAGGTAAGGACCATGATGAAATGTATTATAGTCTTGGTAAATATGCTAACCCTATATTAAAATTAAAAGATATAGTAGATAGATATGGAAGTAAAAAACCAATAATAATTACAGAAGGTGGCTCTGGTCACTCAGTTGTTGGTAAAAATCTTGATTTAACAGACTTTGCTAAAAGTAGAATGAACATACTTTATACATATGCAAATATGCTATTCCCACAAGTAAAAGGAATAATATACTTCGATGTTATTCCAAAAAATAGTACAGGCTATGTATATGCATTTAGTAAAAATAATGCGGTTTACGAGCAGTATAAGAGTTCAATTGAAAGCAATAAAGCATTTATAAAACAA
>JBPOHM010000071.1:0-6373 GCA_052035585.1 Bacillota bacterium | reverse complement strand
ACTATATGATCTGGTGACTATAGCAAAGAGGACACACCTGTTCCCATCCCGAACACAGAAGTTAAGCTCTTTAGCGCTGATGATACTTGGTGGGAGACTGCCTGGGAAAGTAAGACGTCGCCAGATATTTTTATTATAGAGAGTGAGTGAAGCGAACTAAATTTGCTTTATTCACTCTTTTTCCATTCATAAATTGCTATCCTCCAAATATATAAAATATTCAATCATATTTTATGAGCTTATAGAATATAATTATATGATGACCAAAAATTCGAATTAAGGTATATGTTAGAAGGGGGATTGCTTATAATGAATATAGAGAATAGAATAGATGAAATATTTGATGAATTAGTAGAAATAAGGAGATATTTTCACTCACACCCTGAACTAAGCGAGCAAGAGTTTTTAACATCAGAAAAAATATGTAATATATTAAAGCAGTTAAATATTGAATATAATAAATCAGCTAAAACTGGAGTAGTAGGTATAATAAGAGGGAAGAATAAAGGTAGGACTGTTGCAGCAAGAGCTGATATTGATGCTTTACCTATATTAGAAAAAAATGAGAGTTCATATAAATCGATAAATAATGGAGTTATGCATGCCTGTGGACATGATGTACATACTACAGTGCTAATAGGTGCTGCTAAGATATTAAAGGAGATGGAGAATGAACTTAACGGAAATGTTAAGCTGTTTTTTCAGCCTGCTGAAGAGACTATTGGTGGTGCAAAGAGGATGGTAGAAGAAAATTGCCTTAAAAATCCTGATGTTGAATATGTAATTGGATTACATGTTCAGCCATATTTAAATGCAGGAAAGATTGAGCTTAAATATGGAAAATTATATGCTCAGACTGATGAATTAAAAATAATAATTAATGGTAAATCAGGTCATGGAGCTTATCCAGAAAGTAGTATAGATGCAATAGTTATAGCTGCAAATATAATAAGTTCTTTACAAAGTCTAGTTAGTAGAAATATATCACCATTAAATAGTGTTGTATTATCTATTGGAGAAATAAAAGGTGGAACAAAAAATAATATAATATGTGATAAGGTTGAATTAAAAGGGATATTGAGAACCTTAGATGAAAAAACAAGAGAATATGCTATTAAAAGAATAAAAGAAATAACAGCAAATATTTCTAATGCATTTTGTGCTTCTTGTTTGATAGAGGTAAAAAACGGGTATAAGTACTTAGTAAATGACGATGAAGTAGTGGATATTGTTTATAAGGTTGCTAAAAAATGTATAGGTGAAGAAAATATACAATTTAAAGAAATGCCAAGCATGGGTGGTGAAGATTTTTCTTATTTCATGAATGAGGATGTTAAAGGATGCTTTTATCATCTCGGTTGTGGAAACTATGAAAAAGGAATAAACTCACCACTTCATAGCGATAGCTTTGATGTTGATGAGAGCTGCATTAAGACAGGAGTATTAATTCAAGTGAATAGTATATTAGAATTATTGAAATTATAAATATATGATGGGGGCTGAGTATGGAATTTACTAAAATTCAAGGTACTGGCAATGATTTTATTATTATTGACAATAGAAAATATGCCTTGACCTTAGAAGAGCTTTCTACCTTAGCAAAAAATATTTGTAAAAGAAAATACTCAATAGGAGCAGATGGTCTTATAGCAATTGAATATCCAAGTAAAGATGCTGATTTTAAAATGAACTTTTTTAATTCAGATGGAAGCATTGCAGAAATGTGTGGAAATGGTGCTAGATGTGCAGCACGATATTATAATGAAAGTAAAGATATTCAATCTAATAATAGAATACTTATTGAAGCTAAATCAGGTGTAGTATCTGCTTGGCGAATTGATAGAAGAAAATATAAAATAAAATTAAACAATCCAACTCTTATTAAATTAGATGAGAAATTAAACATTAATGGTATAAATATAGATTATTCATATGTTGAGCTTGGATATCCAGGGCTTCCTCATGTGGCAGTAAGATATAAGAATTTGATAAATGTAGAGAAATGTGATATATTAGACATAGCGCAAAAAATAAGACATAATAAAATATTTAATAATGGAACTAATGTATCCTTTTATGATATAATTGACGATAGCACTAAGACCTATGATATTAAATTAGATAAGGACTCAGTTATAATAAGAACGTATGAAAGAGGAGTTGAGGATTTTACCTTAGCCTGTGGAACTGCTGCTGGAGCTGTAGCAACAGTTATTTCATTAAAAAATGAGTTACCTCAAAAAATTATTAAATTAATATCAGAGGGTGGAGAATTAAATGTTGAGATAAATAAAATAGATAAAAATAATATTGAAGATATATTTTTAATTGGAGATACTAATATTATCGCAACAGGAATAATAAAAGATGAGAATTTAGAGGAAAAGTATGGAGAAAATTAGACTTGCTGCAGTATGTGCCTTTGGCTTAGAAGCTGTAGTTAAAAGAGAGTTACAAAATTTAGGATATGAAAACTTAGAAACAGATAATGGCTGGATATATTTTGATGCAGAAATAAAGGATATTGCAATAACAAATGTTAATTTAAGAAGTGCAGAAAGAGTTATGCTTGTGCTTGGACAATTTGAAGCACTTAGCTTTGAAGAGCTATTTAATAAAACCTATGAGCTACCATGGGAAGAATGGATAAATGTTGATGGTAAGTTCACTGTAAAGGGAAAATCAGTTAAATCAAAGCTTTTTAGTGTGCCTGATTGTCAATCAATAGTAAAAAAGGCTGTTGTAAAAAAGTTAGCCGAGGAGTATGATGTTGAGTGGTTCTCTGAAAGTGGTGCAGAATTTACAATTTTAGTTTCTATTCATAAGGATATAGCTACAATTTCAATTGACACAACCGGCTCAAGAGAGGGCTTATTTAAGCGTGGTTACAGAGAAAATTCAGCCTTGGCTCCATTAAAGGAGACAATGGCAGCAGCGCTAATACAGCTTAGCTATTGGAACAAGGATAGAATATTATTAGATCCTATGTGTGGTTCAGGAACTATTCCAATAGAGGCTGCTTTAATAGGTAGAAATATAGCCCCTGGCCTTAATAGAAATTTTGCTTCTGAAGGCTGGAAGAAGGTAAAACCTGAATACTTTAAAAATGCCAAAACAGAAGCTCGAAAGAAAATAGACTTAGACTCTAATATAAAAATATATGCTTATGACATAAATAGAAAAGCTATTGCAATTGCAAAGCAAAATGCAATTGAAGCTGGTGTAGATGACTGTATAGAGTTTGAAGTTAAGGATATTAACTCATTTACAAAAACACCATTTGAATATGGAATATTGATTACTAACCCTCCATATGGTGAAAGAATAGGAAACGAAGCTGATATAATTGAAATACACAAGCAAATTGGAAGAGTTTTTGGTAAGGATCCATCATGGTCTAATTATATAATTACATCAGATGAAGATTTTGAAAAGCATTATGGAAAGAGATGCGATAAAAAAAGAAAGCTTTTTAATGGTGATATAAAGGTTAATTATTATCAATATTATGGCAGAAGACCAGAATAGATTAATCAGATGTTTAAAAGCATCTGATGAACTAATAAATTGTGATTTGCTTTAATTTGATTTTTATGTTATAATATTTACAAATTCGCAAAGCGAATTATAAAACAAGATTTATTTAAAATCTTGTTTGCAATGATGAAAAACGTTTTTTTCAAGAATTGGCAAGTTAATATAATGTAAAAGGGATGTATATAATATGTCTTTTTCTTCAAGATGTAAGGATGAAATATCAAGATTTAACTTAGAAAAAAGATGCTGTGTTATTGCAGAATTAGCAGCACTAATTAGAACTACTGGGTATATTTCTATTAAAGGATATAATAAGTTCGAATTAGAATTTGTCATGGAAAATGCCGTTGTTATTAGACGAATATTTAAAATGATTAAATACCTATATAATGAAAACAGTGAAATTACTGTTAAAAGGACTAATAGACTTAAGAAAAATAATAATTACGGTATTAAAGTTAATGAGGATATAGCAACTAAAATATTAATAGATACTAAACTAAGTAAGGACTCTGAAATTAATATATTGAAGTTTAACTATGGAATACCAAAATCCTTAGTTGAAGAATCATGCTGTAAAAGAGCATATATTAGAGGTGCTTTTTTAGGCTGTGGCTCAATTAGTGATCCTGAAAAATCATATCATGTGGAATTTATAAATAGTAGGCAAAAGCATAGTCGTGATTTAGAATCATTGATGAACGAGTTTGATTTAGGAGTTAAGAGTATCAAAAGGAAGGATTTATACATAAGCTATTTAAAGGATAGTGAGAAAATAGTTGACCTATTAAATATTATGAGTGCTTATAATTCTCTTTTAAGTATCGAGAATATTAGAGCTATAAAAGAAACTAGAAATAATATTAATAGAGTTGTAAACTGTGAAACTGCTAACCTAAGTAAAATCGTTGATACATCATTAAGACAAAAAAATAGTATTATATTATTACAAAAGTACAATATTATAGACAAGCTTCCACAGGGGCTTCAAGAGCTAGCTTATTTAAGATTAGAAAATGAGGATGCTAGTTTAAAGGAATTAGGGGAAATGCTAAACCCACCACTAGGAAAATCCGGTGTAAATCATAGATTGAAAAAAATAGAAAAAATTGCAGAGGAAATATTAATGAAGGAGGTAAGTCATGCAAAGCAGAACTATAAAGATAAATAATAGAATAGGCTTACATGCAAGGCCAGCAGCTATATTTGTTAAAAGATCAAGAGATTTTGAAAGTGAAATTATTCTTCAAAAAGGAACTCAAGAAGTAAACGGAAAAAGTATAATTGGAATTATGGCATTAGGAGCTCATTATGGAGATGATATAACTATTATTGCAAAAGGACTTGATGAAGAGCTTGCAATTGAAGAGCTATCTAATTTATTAGCATCAATAAATGAAGAAGAATAAAAATTAAAGGTATCTATATAAATAAGTTTATAGATACCTTTTTTAATTCTTATTTTTTTATTGTACATCTTCAGGATTTATAAATAGAGGTCTAGCAATTGCTTTTTTCATATCCTTACCTTCAATGAAATTCTCTATTGGACTTCCATT
The DNA here is from genome assembly GCA_052035585.1 of Bacillota bacterium. Taxonomy (GTDB): domain Bacteria; phylum Bacillota; class Clostridia; order Tissierellales; family Sedimentibacteraceae; genus UBA1535. Next base: position 1,277 of record JBPOHM010000071.1, on the reverse strand, counting down.
TACAGTAAATTTAACACCTTTTACTCCATCAATACTTGTGTACGTGTAAACTAAGGCATCAACCATAAACTTTCTGTTGTTTATCTCACCATCAAATGCAGCAATAAATGCATCATTAAAATCTAGTGTTAATATATTATCCTTATCAAGCTTTGCATCATTTAACACTAAATCACTTGGTATAGGACGTTTTGCATTTGCAGGAAGCTCAGTCTTATATAAATCAAGAATTTTTTGTGATTTTGTCTTTATATCAGCGTTTAAGTCAAAATTAGTTATTTCATGCTCAATTAGATAAAGTCTTTGCTCGACCTTATATCCAAAATATAAGATAGGATTTTTTGACTTAACAATATTATCTTTTATATATAAATCATAAAAATAAGTTTCAATAGTTCTTCTATCAACAATAAACTTTATAGAGTCAAGCTTATAGTATCTACTCAGATAAAACATTGATTTGACAAGTGAATTATATGCTGTAGTACCAGCAGCACTGCTAGAATTATAAAATGCATTATCAGCTGGTAAATCTATATAGATTGTTCTATCACTTTCCCTATAGTAGCATTGATTAACAGTATCTATTGTTTTAATTAATAAAGGATTTTTAGGTCCTTGTTGAAGCTCATAAATAACTTGCTTATTTACTGATAGATTTTGAGTAGAAAATCTTGAAACAGGTATTAAAACATTATTCTCATTATCAGCAAAGTATAATACAAGTCCTGTTGAACCTTTAATTGGAACAGTATTTGTAGCTTCATAATAAGTGAAGCCAGTATCATATTCTACAGTAATTTCTACTGAGTTTTTTTCTTTATTTTCAATTATACTAGATTTTAATACAATTCTATATGTACCATCACTTAAGCCTAGCTTTTCTTGACTAACATTAATGGTAGTTTTTAGAGGAGTAGTTGGGCTTATTATATAACTACTATCATTAATTGATATAGAAGTATCTTCTAAATTAGTTATATCTGCTCTAATAAGTTCATTTCCACGATAAATATCAGCTGTAATAATGTTTTTTGGTAATTTTGTCATTTCAATTTCTATATCAGTTAAATGTGAGATTACAATATTATCTGGATTTGTTAATTTATTATCACCATCCAATGAAAGAGAAATAGTGGCTTTGTTGTTATTCTGGGGTTCTTCATCAATAACAATAGTGTTCTTGTAATCAATTGGAGATAGATTAAATAAAAATGATGAGGAAAAAAATCCTATTAAAAAAATTAAAATAACATTATACAAAGTTTTCATAAAAT
>JBPOHM010000315.1:0-2032 GCA_052035585.1 Bacillota bacterium | reverse complement strand
AAGCTGCGATTTTTCTTGTTTATTACAAGATTTATAATCAATTTGCTTACCAACTAAGTCAATTTGATTCCATCCAATATTTGATAAATTAAAGAAGCCTTTTGCCCTATATATATCAGGTTCAATTTCTCTTAAAAACAATTCTAGTTTTTCTTTCTCAATAACACCTTCAAAATTCATATATAATGTTTTTGGTTTAAGTTCTTCACTATTAGTAGTTTCTTCTCCTTCAACCCATTTGTACTTCATAAGGTCTTCATTTAGAAATCCTAAATTTAAATTTCCATTAGAGCTTAAATCTATTCTACAAGCTGGGTTTATTTCTCTAATTTTTTCTTTAATCTTAATAATTGTACTTGCATTTACTAAATCTACTTTAGTAAGTACAGCAAGATGACAATGCTTTAATTGTCTATAAACAGTTTCTAGATCTCCTAATTGATTAAAGAAATTAACAGAGTCAACCAAGCATACAACACCAGCAAAATCATATTGATCGTCAGAAATTGCTTTAGCTGCTTCTAGAATTTCCGCAACATTTGATGGATCACCTAATCCAGAGCTTTCAACAAATAAATAGTCAAATTTATGCTTTGACATTTCTACAAGTGCTTGAACAAATGATAATTTTAAGCAAGAGCAAAATATTGAACCTCGATTAATCTCTACCATCTGTATATTATCATTTTGAAGAATTGTACCATCAATACTAAGCTTACCAAACTCGTTTTGTATAATACCAACATTTTTATCATTTAATAATTCTAAAATTTTTAATAAAATTGTTGTTTTTCCAGAACCTAAAAAACCTGTTAAAACATACAGCTTCGTTTTTGTACTCATATTCTCACCTTCAGTATTCATATTTTCATATGCAATTGAATTACTCTTATTTAATATCATGTCTATACAATTTTTAACAATCTCTAAGCCTTCCTCATTTATTGAATAATGCATCCATTTACCAGACTTTCTTCCAACAACTATATTAGAATCACAAAGAATTTTCATGTGATGTGAAAGTGTAGATTGTTGTATGTCTAACTCATTTAATAAAACACATGCACATTTTTCACCACTTTTAAGTATTTCTAGAATTTTCCACCTATTTTCATCACTTAATGCTTTAAAAATTCTAATATTTTCAATATAATTATTATTCATACTCTAAACTCCCTAAATAAATAAAAATTGAAGTGCATTAAATAAATAACCAATGATAATAACACCAACAGTTACAATACATATAAAAATAGCTAATAGCTTAGTCTTCACAGCTTTTCGTAGCATTATCATAGATGGAAGTGAAAGCACTGTCACACCCATCATAAATGATATTACAGTACCTATTCCAACTCCTTTTGCATAAAGTGCTTCAGCAATAGGTAATGTACCAAATATATCAGCATACAATGGTATACCTACAACAGTAGCAATTATAACTGAAAACGGATTATTATCTCCAAGTATCCTTTGAATAATTTCAACAGGTATCCAGTTATGAATGATAGCTCCAATACCAACTCCAGCTATAACATACCAAAATACCTTTTTATAGGTTTCTTTAACCTGCTCCCATGCATACATTAATCTGTCTTTCTTTGATAAATTAGGAGATTCTATATCAACATTTCCTGCAGCTAGTATAAAACTCTCAACATACTTCTCCATATTTAATTTTTGAATTATAGTACCACCAAAAACTGCTAATACTAAACCGACAACAACATATGTAATAGATATCTTAGCTCCAAAAACACTCATTAGTAATATCAGCGAACCCAAATCCACTAATGGCGATGATATAAGAAATGAGAATGTTACTCCAAGTGGTAATCCTGCACTTGTAAATCCCATAAATAAAGGAATTGAAGAGCATGAGCAAAATGGTGTAACTGTTCCTAATAAAGCAGCTACTGTATTAGCTGGAAGTCCTTTAAATCTTCCTAATATTCTTTTACATCTTTCTGGTGTAAAGTAACTTTGAATGTAGGATATAATAAAAATTAAAAATGATACTAACCCAAATATT
>JBPOHM010000384.1:0-1897 GCA_052035585.1 Bacillota bacterium | reverse complement strand
ACGCACATTGCTCCGTGAATAAATGTTTCTATTTCAATATTAACCTTATTCTTAATTTCCTTGATTTGTTTTAGTGTTAATTCTCTTGCAAGCACAACTCTTTTAGCTCCAAGTTTTTTGTAAAATTCAGCAGTTTTATAATTTGATACATTTGCTTGAGTTGAAATAATAAAAGGTATTTTTTCTTTTTTTGCAATCTCAATTACTGCCAAATCCCACACAATAATAGCATCAACCTTAGCTTCCTTTGCTTTTTTAATTATTTTTTCTGCTGTTTTAATATCATTGTTATATATAACAGAATTAATAGTCATATATGCCTTAATTCCATATTCATGACATTTTGAAACAAAATTAGGAACATCTTTTAATGTTAAACTATTTGTTCTTGCTCTTAAGCTTAGATCAGCAATACCAAAATATACTGCATCAGCATATTTTTTACATGCTTCTAAGCTTGCCCAGTTTTTAATAGGGCTCATTATTTCTGGTTTTTTCATATATTTAGATTAACATAAATATCCAAATATGTTAATTATTTTTTAGATAAATTTTCTATTCTTTTGTTATATTCTTGTTTAGATATGTTTCCACTCGCAAGCATTGAGTTTAAACCTGCGATGTAGTTTTGTTTGATTTGGGAGGAGAGTAGGGGTATGTTATATATGCGCACTTCATCGATCATTCCGTACATACTAGTATTATCGGTGTATCCAATATAAAGGTCATTTCCCCCAGGTGTTGCCCAAGAAGACAAACCACCCTCCACAGTATCGATTTTTACACCATTAACATAAAAATCACTTCTATTGCTTATGACAACATGATAAAAATTATTAATTTTAAAAGTAAAGTTAGAGGATCTGTACCCAGAAGAGCTTCCAGTAAAATTTGAACCATAACTACCGTTTTCAGAATGTGTAAAAAATAAATAAGATCCATTTTGAAATCCCACCAACCACCCCTTAGAAGAACTGCCATCTTTTAGAATAATTTTTTTCCAACCATTAACATTTTTAGGATTTATCCAAAATTCAATTGTAAAATTATCGTTAAAATTTAAATTGTTAGAATTGATTGATACTTATTTTGCATCATTTATCTCTAAACAGTTTCGCGAAATACAATAATCGCCATTTTGCCACATTGTATCGGCTGACAATGTTCCATTACTACTACCCCAACTATCCTTTATTGAAGTTCCCAAGCCTTCGTCTAATTTCCATTCAGAAATCAAATTAAACATTAGGTCATTTTTAATACTTTCCTCAAATACTTTTGATTTAGCAATATTAGCTTTATCTATAGCGGAAGAGGTAGAGATCATAATAACTCCTGCAAGTATTCCTATGATTACTATAACTACAAGTAGTTCTATTAATGTAAATGATTTATTCTTGTTCATAAGCTAAGTTGTTTATTCTTTCGTTATAATCTTCCTTAGATATGTTTCCATTTGCAAGCATTGAGTTTAAGCCTGCGATGTATATTTGCTTTACATGAGAAGAAGAAAGTGCTTCATTAAAAAAATAAAGCTCGTCCATCATTCCATTAAAATGATAATAATTATTTTCTACAATCTTCCCAATCATAAAATTATTAGTGTTTGAAGCATTTGGAGAATTTAATATTGATTGAGAAATTACTAGCTCTGAATCTATATAAAAATTCATTTCTTCCCCATTATAATAAGCAACGATATGATGCCATTTATTATCTGTCGGAAAAACATGAAACTTTGCCTCACCAACTCCACTTATTCTGAACATATTATAATTACTAGTTCCGTCGTTTCCTTTATATAATGTTATCCAATAACCTGACCCCCAAGCACTCGAAGCAATATGAGTTACGGTATTATAACCCTGACCAAAAACCTTTACCCATGCGCTTATTG
>JBPOHM010000294.1:0-9208 GCA_052035585.1 Bacillota bacterium | reverse complement strand
TCATATGAATGGTGAAATAGATAAAAAGAGCTTTTTACAGTTAAACTATAATTATATGATTGATAATAAGATAAAGCCATTTAATACAATTGATAGCTTTGAAAAGGGTATGTTTAATTATCAATTTTATAATATAATGGCAAAGTATAATAAAATGCTTGCTCAGGAAATTAAGGAAAGTGGTAGAAATATTGATTTTTATGCTAAGTACCTTGATAATGTTAAGCATTATTATGACGAGAAGGATAAGACTATATTTAGATTATTACGTTTTTTAAAGTATAATAATATTGAAGCATATTTTGTAAACATGGAGTCAACAGCATTAAATGGAAAGCTATATGAGATAGTACTAAAGGATTATGAATTTGCTGTGCTACATTCATGCTCAGAGTGGATGCTTAGTGTTTTAAGAAAAGAAAATGTGTTTTTGGATCAAATTCAAAAATCTGTTATAGACTATTATGTAAATAATTCGTATTGATAATAAGAAAGGAAATTAATTATAATGGGTAAATTATTCGGAACTGATGGTGTTAGAGGGATTGCTAATATCGATTTAACAGCAGATTTAGCATATAAGCTTGGAAGAATAGGTGGTTATTTTTTAACAAAGGGTAAAGAAAGGCCTAAGATGCTTGTAGGCATGGATACTAGAATATCAGGAGATATGCTAGAGGGTGCTTTATCAGCAGGACTTAATTCAGCTGGTATAGATGTATTATATGTTGGAGTCGTTCCTACACCTGCTATTGCTTGTTTAATTAAAGTGTTCAAGGCTGATGGCGGAGTAATGATATCTGCATCTCATAACCCTGTTGAATACAATGGAATTAAATTTTTTAATGAAGCTTCATATAAATTAACTGATGAAATGGAAAATGCTATTGAAGAATACATATTAAATAATAAAGATATTGATTATTTACCTAGTGGTGGGAAAATAGGTAGGAAAATAATAGTTGAAAATCCTATAAGAAAGTATATGGACTTTTTAAGAAATACTATTAATGTTGATTTTAATGGACTTAAGGTTGCTATGGACTGTGGTAATGGTGCTGCATATAAGGCTGCTCCAGAGCTTTTACATGAATTAGGAGCTCAAGTATTTGTTATAAATAATGAACCAAATGGGATAAATATAAATGTAAACTGTGGTTCAACAAAGCCAGAGGAAGTTCAAAGACTTGTATTAGAAACGGGAGCTGACATTGGACTTTCCTTTGATGGTGATGCTGATAGATTAATTGCCTGTGATGAAAATGGAAATATTGTAGATGGTGACCATGTATTAGCTATATGTGGAATACATCTTAAGAAAAAGGGAATGCTAAAAAATAATACTGTTGTTGGAACTGTTATGAGCAACATGGGACTTGATTTAGCATTAAGGGAAAATTCTATTGATTTAATTAAAACTAAGGTTGGAGATAGATATGTTCTTGAGGAAATGAGAAATAATAACTATTCACTTGGTGGAGAGCAATCAGGACATATAATATTTTTAGACCATAATACTACAGGAGATGGACTTTTAACTGGGCTGCAGCTTATGTCTGTAGTAAAGGAAACAGGAATTAAGCTATCAAAGCTTTCATCAGTAATGATGGATATGCCACAGGTATTAGTAAATGCAAAAGTAAGTGCCGAGAAGAAGAATGATTACTTAAATGATAGTATAATTGTTGAAAAAATAAATACAATTGAAAATCATTTTGCTGGTAAGGGCAGAGTTTTGATAAGACCTTCTGGTACTGAGCCGTTAGTAAGAGTAATGATTGAAGGAGATAAACAAGAGGAAATAAAAGCTTATGCAGAAGAATTAGCAAGCTTAATTGAAGAGAGACTTAAATAAAAAAAATTATGATAGTTGAATTTTTTAACGATATTATAAATTATTTTAAAATGCTTGATAGTGAAGAGTTTATACATTTTGTAAAAATGGGAGGACCTTTAATTGGTATAATTTTGCCAATTATTGAAGCCTTCCTTCCAATACTTCCATTAGTTTTATTTGTAACTATAAATGTGAATGTGTTTGGACCAGTATTAGGATATTTATATTCGTGGATAGGAAATTGCATCGGTTCATTTTTATTGTTCTTTATTTTAAATAAAATAGGTGGTAAAAAAATAGAAGATAAAATAAATAAAAGCAAGTATAAGACTGCATTATCAAAGATTAAATCTAAAAATACTTCAATATTGTTTTTATTATACTGCTTTCCATTTACACCTTCATTTTTAATAAGTGGAGCATCTGCTTTAGCTAATATGAGTACTAAAGATTTTTTAGTATCTTTATTGCCTGGAAAGCTAATAATGTTAATATCTTTAGCATTAATAGGTATGAATATTGGAGCATTTTTTGAAAAACCGATAAGGTCAATTATATTTCTAGGAGTTATATTATTATTAAATTATTTAATTAAGTATGTTGTAGAACGTTCAAGTATATTTATTATAAAAAGAAAAAGTAATAGAAAATAAAAAAAGCAGGTTTGATTTAATCAAATCTGCTTTTTGATATTATTGCTTATGATAAACGTTGTAATAAAGAACTGGTAATAGAAGTCCACCACCAATGAAGTTTCCAATAGTTGATGGTATTAGATTTCCAATTATTTGTGTTATTGTTATGCTGCTATCAACTAATGCTCCTAAAGGTAAGAAAAACATATTTGCTACACAGTGCTCGTATCCACAAAGTACAAATAGCATAACTGGGAACCAGCATCCAAACAATTTACCGATTGTATCTTTCGCAGTATATGCAAACCAAACTCCTAAAGCAACAAGTATATTACATAATATTCCTTTTAACATTATTTGAACAAAAGAAAGTGAAACCTTTGCCTTAGCCACTGTTGCAATTGTAGTTGCAAGAGCTGAATCTGGTTTATACATTCCTGAATAATATACTAAAAGTGCTACTGCCAATGAGCCAACTAGATTTCCAAACCATACCTGCATAATACTAGATATTAGTTCTTTAATACTAATTTTTTTATTTAGACAACCAAAGGTCATTAAACAATTACCTGTAAAAAGTTCGCCACCAACTAATACTATAAGCATAAGTCCTACAGGAAATACTGCTGCTCTTAAAAAAGGATCAGAATACATCGTTAAAAAGCCTTGTCCACCAAGTGCGATGAAAAGTCCTCCCATGAAGCTTAATAAAAATCTTCTTTTAATTTTCATACGAGCTTTTGTAACTGATAATTCTGTAATATAATCAGCGGTTTCCTTAGGCGTAAGATAGTTATTTGTCATTCCAACCTCCATTTATTATATAAAATTTTTAAAAATCTATCGACAAATCATACCTTTTAATGATATAGTATATTAGAAATAAATTCAAGATTAAATTTTTTTATATTTATTACATAATTAGGTAAAAACATTAGTATATTAATGTTTATTATAAAATAATTTTTTTGTAAGATGGAGGAAACAAATTTATTATGGCAGAAAAATTTTTAACAGATATTGAAATTGCACAAAATGTGCAAATGCAAGAAATTAATCAGATAGCAGCTAAAATTGGTATTCCTGATAAGTACGTTGAAAACTATGGTAAATACAAAGCTAAAATAGACTATAGATATTTAAACAACGAGCTTAAGGATAACAAGGATGCAAAAATAATATTAGTAACTGCAATAAATCCAACTCCAGCAGGAGAGGGTAAGACAACTACAACAATAGGTGTTGCAGATGCATTATCATACCTTGGTAAAAAGACTGTTGTTGCTTTAAGAGAGCCATCTTTAGGACCAGTATTTGGTGTTAAAGGAGGAGCAGCAGGTGGCGGATATGCACAGGTAGTTCCTATGGAGGATATAAATCTTCATTTTACTGGAGATTTACATGCTATAGGTGCTGCAAACAATCTTTTAGCAGCTATGCTAGATAATCATATACACCAAGGAAATAAATTAAACATCGATACAAGAAGAATCACTTGGAGAAGAGCTGTAGATATGAACGACAGACAGCTTAGAAGTATTATAAGTGGTCTTGGTGGAAAAACAGAGGGTGTTCCTAGACAAGATGGATTTGATATAACAGTTGCTTCAGAAATAATGGCAGTATTCTGTTTATCAAGTGATATAATAGACTTAAAGGAAAGAATAGCAAGAATAATTGTAGCTTACAATATGGACGGAGAGCCTGTAACAGCAGGAGATTTAAATGCTCAGGGAGCATTAGCTGCATTATTAAAGGATGCCTTAAAGCCTAATTTAGTTCAAACATTAGAAGGAACTCCAGCATTTGTACATGGTGGACCATTTGCAAATATAGCACATGGATGTAACAGTGTTATGGCAACAAGAATGGCTGCTAAGATGGCTGACTATGTTGTTACAGAGGCAGGCTTCGGTGCAGACCTTGGAGCAGAAAAATTTATAGATATAAAATGCCGTATGTCAGGACTTAGACCAAGTGCAGTTATAATAGTTGCTACAATAAGGGCGTTAAAATATAACGGTGGTGTAGAAAAGGCAGATTTAAATAATGAGAATTTAGAAGCTCTAGAAAAAGGTCTACCAAACCTATTAAAGCATGTTGAGAATATAACTAAGGTATTTAAATTACCAGCAGTTGTTGCTATAAATAAATTCCCTACTGATACAGCTGCTGAGCTTAAATTAGTAGAAGATAAGTGTAGAGAGCTTGGAGTTAATGTTGCATTATCAGATGTATGGGCAAACGGTGGTAAAGGTGGAGTTGCAGTAGCTAATGAAGTTCTAAGACTTACTGAAACAGAAAGCAATATGGAATTCTCATATGACTTAAATCTTTCTATAAAGGATAAAATAAGAGCTATAGCAACAAAAATTTATGGAGCTGATGATGTTGAATTCTCTGCAAAGGCTAGCAAGGAAATAGCTAACTTTGAAAGACTTGGCTTTGGTAATTTACCAATCTGTATGGCTAAGAACCAATATTCATTAACTGATGATCCTAAGAAATTAGGAAGACCAACTGGATTTAAGTTAACAGTAAGCGATATAACTCCTTCAATTGGTGCTGGGTTCTTAGTTGCTTTAACAGGAGATATAATGAAGATGCCTGGACTTCCAAAGGTACCATCAGCAGAAATGATAGATGTTGATGCAGATGGAAGAATTAAAGGATTATTCTAATCAATATTAAATAAAAATAATAATATAAAAAGATTGTAAAAGATTTCACAAAGTTTTGTGAAATCTTTTTTTTGATTTTTTAAATAGTCTTAAAATGAAAAATCCTTTTTAAATTAGAACTTAAAGTAATTGTATTGACTTAATTTTATCTTGTGGTAAACTCATACTGTAATACATAGATATTTTTAACAATTATAACTTAAATCTATCACGAATGTGACATAATGGAGGAAATTATGAGTGAAAAGACACAAAAGAATGTTAGCTCCTTAGGAGCTTCAGCAATTGTTGTTGGAATGATTATTGGTTCTGGTATTTTCTTAAAGCCTGGTATAGTATTAGGTGCTGCTGGAAGTCCAATTATGAGTATTCTAGCATGGATTGCTGGAGGAATAATAACACTCGCTTCAGCTTTGACAGTAGCTGAGATATCATCTGCTATTCCTAAAAATGGTGGATTGTATGTTTATCTAGAAGAATTATATGGTGAGAAATGGGGATTTTTACTTGGCTGGGTACAATCAATTATATCATATCCAGCATCGGTAGCTGCTCAAGCTATAGCTTTTGCAACCTCTGCATCCTTCTTTTTACCACTTGACTCAACACAACAAAAAATTCTTGCTTTGGGAGTCTTGGCGTTTTTACTAATTATGAATATTTTATCAACAAAATATGGTTCATATATACAAATTGCTGCTACTATTGGTAAATTAATTCCTGTCATAGCCATAATTGGTATTGGCTTATTTGCAGGAATAGCTCCAGGAAGTGCAGGTTTTGCATTATCTGGTACTAAACAACTAGCAGGGTTAGGAGCAGCAATACTTGGTACACTATGGGCATATGATGGCTGGATAGGTGTAACAAATATGACAGGAGAGATAAAAAATCCTGAGAAAAAATTGCCATTAATAATTGGTGGTGGTGTAATCTTTGTAATTGCAGTATATGTAGCTTTTAATTTAGCAATATTTTTTACACTTCCACAGGATGCTATTATTGCTTCTAAAAATCCGGGTATTGATACTGCAAATGCACTTTTTGGACCAGCTGGAGGAGCATTTATATCAGCAGGAATAATGATTTCTGTTTTTGGTGCACTTAATGGATATTTGATGACAGCAGCACGTGTTCCACAGGCTATGGGAGAGCGTAAGGCATTACTGTTTTCTAATTTCTTAGCAAAGCTTCATCCAAAATTTCAAACACCAACCAATGCATTGATATTTGAAAGTGTTTTAGCAGTTGTTTATATATTGTCAGGTAGCTTTAACACTCTAACAGATATGCTAATATTTGTTCTATGGATTTTCTTTGTAATGGGTGTGGCAGGAATATTTATTCTAAGGAAAAAGCATGGTAAGGGCAAAGGCTACACAGTTCCTTTATACCCAGTAGTACCATTGATTGGAATATTGGGAGGATTATACATAATATTAAGTACAATTAAATCTTCACCATTGCTTTCGTTTATAGGAATAGGAGTAACCTTAATAGGCTTGCCAGTATATTATTATTTAAAAAAGAATAGAGCTTAGTGAAATATGATAAAATATAATTAAGGAGCTAAAATTAAACTTTTAGCCCTTTTTTATTATAGAAAATTTTATATAAAAGCGAACAAATGTTTGCTTTTTGTTTTTGGATATAGTATAATAATTTTACAAAGTAAGAATAATAAAAGTGGCTTAATAAATTTAGATTGGGTGTGGTCGTATGGAACGAATATTACTTCATTGCGATATGAATAATTATTTTGCTTCAGTAGAAGAGAAAGAGAATTCTAATTTAAAAAAGATTCCCTTTGCTGTATGTGGTGACCCTGAGATGAGACACAGCATTGTTATGTCAAAAAACAGCCTTGCTAAAGACGCTGGAGTACTTACAGGAATTAGCTATTATCAGGCAAAACAGATTTGTCCTGAGCTTGTTTGTGTTAAAGCAGATTATCAAAAATATTTAAGAGAAGCAAAGTTTGCAAGAAATATATATTTAAAGTATACTGATACTATAATACCATATGGTATGGATGAGGCTTGGATTGACCTTACAAACAGTGGTGTAAATATGGATGAAGCTAGGCAAATTGCCGATTTGATAAGACTTGAAATAATGTATACTCAAGGCTTAAGTGCTTCTGTTGGTGTAAGTGATAATTATATTTTTTCGAAGCTAGGAAGTGATTATAAAAAACCTAATGCTACAACTGTTATATCGAAGGATAATTATAAGGATGTAGTATGGCCACTTCCAGCATCTGCCTTACTTTTTGTTGGGAAGGAAAGATATAAAAGACTTCTTAAAATAGGTATAGAAACAATTGGAGATATAGCTAAAACAGACCCTAACAGACTTAGAAAGCTATTAGGAAAGGTTGGTTATGATTTATGGTGCTTTGCAAATGGTGATGATAGAAGTTTTCATCCTACAAATGATGAAATAGGTAGTATAGGAAATACCATAACTCCACCAGATGATCTCTTTAATAATGAGGAGGTTAGTGCTATAATATATCTATTAGCTAACTCAGTCTGCATCAGATTGAAGAAGCATTGCCTAAAGGCTTGTTGTATAAGTATTTGTATGAAGGATAATAAGTTTAATCAAGTAATTAGACAATGTAGCACTAAAAATCCAACTGACAATGTTAATTATATATTTAATAGAGCCTTTGATTTGTTTGTAAGAAATTATAAATGGGAAAATCCATTGCGATCTATTGGACTAAGGGTAGATAATTTATATTATCCAAAATATGAGCAATTAAGTATATTTGATGACGATGATTATGAAATAAATATAGATATTGATAATCGTGTTAAGGATTTGATGAAGAAGTTTAATAATTTAAGTGTAGAAAAAACTGCTACTACTAAAGATTGGTGATGAAAAGAAAGGGGATAGCTTATGTGTGGAAGATATACCGTTTTAACTGAAGATGAGATAATTGGAATACGTGAGGTGCTAAAAAATTTATCTTTACGTATTGTAAGAGATGAATTTTTGGAGTATAATGAAGAGAATGGGGAAATTTACCCTACTGATTTTGCTCCAGTTATAACGAAGAGTGAAAAAGGAATTTCTTTTGAAAGTGTAAAGTGGGGATTCAAGAAATGGAACGGTTCTGGAGTAATTATTAATGCACGCTGTGAGACTATAGCAATTAAAAGTACATTTTCAAGCTTAATAAAGGCAGGTAGATGTGTTGTTCCAGCAGGAGAATTCTTTGAGTGGAAAAAGCTTGAAAAAGGTAAGAAGAAGCATTTTGTAAAGGATAGAAATGGTAATATTTTATTTATGGCTGGATTATATCGTGACACTGTGGAAGGTAGAGAATTTGTAATTATTACAAAAGAGGCTACTGGTGAAATGAAGGAAATTCATGATAGAATACCTGTAATTTTGAGAGTAAATCAAATTGAAGATTGGCTTTCTGGAAGAATGACTCCTGAGGATATGGAAAAGCTAGAATATGATGTAGCAGTATATCCTTGTGAAGATGATGATAATAATGATAAATATGAGCAATTAAGCTTATTTTAGATAATAAATTTTTAATTTTATCACATAGATTTATGTAACTTGTGAGAGGATTTTTATAATGAAGGATGAGAAAATTTTTGCACAGCTTATTATTGAACGTGTAAAAGATAATTGTAAAATTGAAATTGAAGAGAACTCCAATAATACTCAATCTAATAGGTATGAAGCTATTGAAATACCGTATAGAAATACGATTGAGAAGGATGCTTCTAGCTTTAATTTGCTTAAAAACAAGGAAATGCAAAATGTTTCTCATGATAATGATGTTTTTGCTGAAATTGAAATTGAAGGAACTAACAATATATATAAAACTGATAAAATTCCTCAGCCATTACAATTAGATTTAACACAGGTTAAAAAAGAGAACTCTGATAGGGATGAAAAGCGTGAAATTTTTCTTGCGATGCGTGATATTGCAAGAGAAAATAGTTCATCATATTTTTTTAATACAAGATTTTATAATAAACAAACTCAATATGAAAATTCTAAGATTTTTTATAAACAAGCAC
>JBPOHM010000108.1:0-4770 GCA_052035585.1 Bacillota bacterium | reverse complement strand
ATAACTAAATATGGTGTAAAGTATTTATAATACTAGGAACTATTTGTTTCTTCCTTGATACACATTTTGGTATATATACACCTTGGTAAGCTTCTTCTAATTCAAATATATTTTTAATAAGGTTTTTTCTTTCAGACGTAAAGAAAATATATGAGCCTTCATTAATTATATCAGTTACTGCCATAATATTAAGGTAATATCCTCTTAAATCAGCTATTGAATCGATAAATCTTACATATTCATCCTTATTATTCATTATCTCTTCTATACCCATAGTGAAGACTTGTGAAACTCCTATTTTCTTGGAATTTACATCAAATCTCTTAAAATCTTGATAAAATACATCTTCAATAGATTTTCCACTTATGGATGTTCCAGCCTTAAACATAAGCATACAATATTCATGAATACTAATATTTAAAATTCTAGCCAATTCATGAGCTGCCTCTGTATCCTTTTTAGTAGTTGTTGGAGATTTAAGCATCAATGTATCAGAGAGTATACCAGATATCATGAGACCCGCCATCTTTTTGTCTATTACTACACCATTTTCCTTATACATATAATATATAATAGTGTTAGTGCTCCCAACTGGAATATTTCTAAAATTAATAGGTAAGGATGTTGAAATATCACCAATTTTATGATGATCTATTATTTCTGCAATTTCTGCCTCCTCTAAACCTTCTGCACTTTGTCCATATTCGTTGTGATCAACCAATATAACTCTTTTTTTAGATGGATTGAGTAAATGTGCTCTACTCATAATACCCAAATAGGTATTATCCTTGGCAATTACTGGAAATTTGGAATGTCTTGTGTTTTCAAGTTCTTCCTTAATATCCTCTAGATAAGCATCCTCATAAAACTTAACCAAATGAGTTCTACTCATAATTTCAGATACTGGCTTTGCCAAGCTAATATTTTTAGCAGTATAGTATGTTTTATAAGGTGAAATTATCAAATTAACTCTATTTTCCTTCGCACAATCTATAAGTCTATCTGGAATATTTAAATCTCCTGTGATAATAATTAGCTTAGCTTTATTTTTTATAGCAAGCTCAACTACATCATATCTATCTCCTACAATTACTATTGATGAGTTATCAATTACATTTCTATCTTTTAATGTTTCATAATAAAATGCAGCAACAACTATTTCCCCGTCAATAATTTCATCAAATTTAGTAACTGGTCTAGCATCTAATGTATTTATAATATTATCATATGAAGTTGTAAGTGTTTTTTGCTCAGTATTAATAATACTCATGGCAATATCCTTCATTGTAATAATACCAATGAGCTTGTTATCATCATCTGTTACTGGCAATGTTCTAACGGTTTTATCATGCATGTAATGGTATGCATAAAAAATTGGATATTCAGGCTTAAAAGGATCTATTTTATCATAATTCAAATCTTTAATTTGAAGCTTTACATTTTTTAAAAGCTTTGGAGTCTCCACGCCAAAATAATCAAGAACAAATTCTGTTTCTCTATTTATTTCACTCAAAATATATGGTTTTGAGTTTTCATTTAATTCATTTTTTAAATTTGACAATGTTATAGCTGCGCAAACACTATCAGTATCTGGTATTTTATGACCAAAAATTAAAGTATGCTTCATGCTTACCTCCTTTATGCAAGGTATAATATTTATCTTTAAGGCTTTTCACAAACAAATGTAGCTCTCATTGAAGATTCATTATAAATAACATCTGTATACGAATCGTATATATTAATATCAGAAAAACCTATCTCCTTTAATATGTCCTCAATTTCATTTACTTTATGTATATAATGAGTTTGAATTTCTGTAATTCTAGCATACTTGTCCATAGACTTTACAAAAAAGTTTATTTCCATAAAGACTAATTCCTTATCTTTATCTAGCTTATTTTCCCATACATAAAATACATCATTTTTATCATAAATATAAATGTCATCCATTGAATAATACTTAAATGCTGTACTTATATCAAATATAAATTTTCCATTTTTATTTAAATGCTTATAGACTCTTTTAAAGAATGCTACCATGTCATCCTTGTCCAAATAATTAACACCATCACAGCATGATATACAGGCATCAAAGCTTTGAGTAATTTTAAACTTTGCCATATTTTGATTAAGCAATTTTACATTTTTATATCTTCTTAGCTTTTCATATGCCTTCACAAGCATCTCCTCAGATAAATCAAAAGCTGTTATGTCCAAATTACCCTGTGCTAATTTAAGTGTGATTGCACCTGTACCACATGCTGCTTCTAATAATTTTTTACTATCCTTGGGTATATTATTAAGAATAAACTCTGTCCACTTATCATAGTCAACATCTGTCATCAATTTATCATATATGAATGAAAATTCATTATAAAAGTTTTGCCTCATCATCAATTCTTTTACCCTTTCTTTTTTTGGCAGTCATAATTCCGCCAATTCTACCGCTTTCTTTAGCAGTTAGTCCGCCCCAGCCTATTTCTTCAATCTTATCCATTAAGCCAATTTCCTTGGCAATCTCCATCTTAATTAAATCATTTTCTGTTAATGCTTTTTTTCTATTATTGCTCATAATAACACCTCTCATATATTTTGATTAGTTTTATTATTTGCAATATAAATAAAAATATAAGTGTGATATGAAAATTTTGATACAGTTTTTATTATATAGTGTTATCAATAAAAATGCAATGCAATTTGTAAAATAACCATGTAACTATATTTAAAAAGAGTTTAGCTTTTAACTAAACTCTTTTTAACATATTATCTATACCATCAATTCACAAATTGCATTAGAAAATGCAACTGGATCTTCAATTGAAAAGCCTTCAATTAACAATGCTTGATTATATAATATTTGTGCATAGCTATTTAATTTTTCTTTGTCATTCTTCATACTCACAAGCTTATTAAATATAGGATGATTTGCATTTATTTCAAGTATTTTTTGAGCCTTTATACCCTGTTCATTATTTGGCATTTGACTTAATACCTTTTCCATTTCTAAAGATATTCCACCTTCTGTTGATAAGCAAACTGGATGACTCTTTAATCTTGTTGATAATCTTACTTCCTTAACCTTATCCTGTAAAGCTTCCTTCATAATATTGAAAAGCTCTTTATTGTCCTCTGATTTCTTAGCATTTTCCTTTTTCTCTTCTTCAGTCTCAATACCTAAGTCTCCCTCAGATATTGATTTTAATTCTTTATCATTATATTTCATAAGCATTTTGATTGCAAATTCATCAACATCATCAGTTAAGAATAGCACTTCAAAGCCTTTATCCTTTAAGAGTTCAATTTGAGGAAGCTGCTCTATTTTAGCAACACTTTCACCACTTGCATAATAGATGTACTTTTGGTCCTCCTTCATACGTGATACATATTCTTCAAGGCTAACAAGCTTATTTTCACTAGATGAATGGAACATTATTAAATCCTGTAATACATCTTTATTCATGCCAAAGTTATTATAAATACCGAATTTTATTTGTAATCCAAAGCTCTTAAAGAATTTTTCATAGTTATCTCTATCATTTTTCAACATCGAAAGCAATTCAGACTTAATTTTCTTTTCAATATTTGTTGAAATAATTTTTAATTGTCTATCATGCTGAAGCATTTCTCTTGATATATTAAGAGATAAATCCTGTGAGTCAACTAATCCTTTAACGAAGCTAAAATAATCAGGCAGTAAATCAGCACATTTCTCCATTATTAAAACTCCATTAGAATATAACTGCAAGCCCTTCTCATAATCCTTAGTATAATAATTATATGGAGCCTTTGAAGGTATAAAAAGCATCATATTGTATGTAGCATTTCCTTCAACACTACTGTGAATTACCTTTAATGGCTTTTCATAATCATAGAATTTATCCATATAGAAGTTATTGTAGTCCTCTTCTGTCAACTGACTGCTGCTTTTTCTCCATATAGGAACCATACTATTTAAAACTTCGTTTTCTATGTATGTTTCAAATTCATCCTTGCCTTCTATCTTTCTTGTCTTTTCAACATCCATTCTAATTGGATAACGTATATAATCTGAATATTTCTTAACAATTGACTTAATCTTGTATTCTTCTAAATACTCATCATAATCTTCATCATCTGTATTGTCCTTTAATACTAAGGTTATATCTGTTCCATTTTCTGCTTTTTCACACTCTTCTATCGTATAACCATCAGCACCTTTAGATTCCCAGCAATATGCCTTATCACTACCAAAGGCCTTAGAAACTACCTTTACACTCTTGGCTACCATAAATGCAGAGTAAAAACCTACTCCGAACTGTCCAATTATTTCAATGTCATCTCTTTTTTCATTTTCTGTTTTAAAATCTAATGATCCACTTCGAGCAATTGTACCAAGATTGTTTTCCAATTCATCAGCACTCATTCCACAGCCCTTATCGCTAATTGTAATCGTTCTATCATCTTTATTAAGCTTAATATCTATTGCTAGTGAATTTCTATCAAGACCTGTATTACCATTTTTTAATGCATTGTAATATAGCTTATCACATGCATCACTTGCATTTGATATAAGCTCTCTAAGAAAAATTTCATTATGTGTGTAAATTGAATTAATCATTAAATCTAATATTCTTTTAGATTCTGCTTTAAATTGTTTCTTCCTCATATTAATCTACCCTCTTTCTATTAATAGTAATTACTTATGTATTTGGTATTTTATAATTTTATAATATAGTAAAAGAATCCTTCGGATTCTTAGTATTGTTAGCACTCTAATCTATTGAGTGCTAA
>JBPOHM010000096.1:0-1814 GCA_052035585.1 Bacillota bacterium | reverse complement strand
TAGTGGATTGCTGTATTATATATAAGGTTTGAAAATTTATTGTTCTATTAATAATCTGACCGCATATATTAATCTGTAGTGGTGGTAGGCATATGGTAGTGGACCAACAAAACAATATTATTAGTTTGCTAAATTCCGATTATTCTAAGGTGCGACTATAATCGAATCTGAATAAAAAATATAATAAAAGAGGGATAAGCAATGTATGAGGATAAACAGCAAAAAAATAATCATGTTAGAGATACAATTATTTCCATGTATGATAATAAGGAACTTCTCGCAAAGATAATTGACTTTTTTCCTTATCCTGTTCAGATTTTTTCTATTGATGGAACAGCAAAGATAATTAATGATGCTACACTAAAAATGATAGGTATAAAAAAAAGAGAGAATCACATAGGCATATACAATGTCTTTAGAGATCCGATTATTGAAGAACTTGAATGTATGGATGAGGTTAAGCAAGTTCTTACAGGAAAAACAGTATATCTGAAAGATTTCAATGTTCCTTACAAGCGAATAAGGGATTATTTTGACCTTGCTGATAAGGATGTAAAAACGATAAGTTCGGATATAACTTGCTTTCCATTATATAATGATGAAGGCGTGATAGAAAATTTTGCTGCAGTATTCCTGTTTAAAAATGTGTATAGTATCAAAGAAGAGATAAGCAGAGCAAAGAAATATATAGATACGCACTGGCAGGAACCTTTTAATACTGAAGCAATTTCAAAAGTTTCCTTCATGAGTAAAAAGCATTTTTCAAAACTGTTTAAAGAACAATATGGTATGACTCCACATGAATATTATATAGATCTTAAAATAAGCAGATTGAAAGAAAAACTGTTAAATAATGAAATAACCATATCACAAGCTTTTTCTGAATGTAATATCGACTATACCGGATACTATATTAAATTATTCAAAGAAAAAACAGGATATACCCCTTCAGAATACCGAAATAATCAAAATATTTAATTAACATACTCAAATAACATTATTCTTACTTTAAATAGGCATATATGCCGTATTCCTATTGCATATTAATTTATAAAATTTATATAGTAGTGATAAT
Source organism: Bacillota bacterium (assembly GCA_052035585.1). Taxonomy (GTDB): domain Bacteria; phylum Bacillota; class Clostridia; order Tissierellales; family Sedimentibacteraceae; genus UBA1535. The sequence goes on along the minus strand of JBPOHM010000096.1, from coordinate 739 downwards.
CTGAATAGCAGTCGGATTTATATAAGATTTTTTGGTAATAATGAAAGCTGTAAAAGCATATTCTCACATTACTATATTAATATTAATTAATAAAAAGGAGTGTGTGCGTCATGAAATCAGGCATAAAGAAAATGTTATCTTTGTTGATAATATTATGTGTATTTCTTGCATATCTGCAACCAGCAGCTTTGCACGTTTCAGCAGAAAATGTACCTATATGTGAAATAAGTTCAGTTGGGTATAATTCGTTGGCAGATGCTTTAGCCGTTATAAGAACCAATGAAACTATTAAGTTGCTTACTAACATAGATTACAACAGCGGAATTTCATTTAGTGATAAAAATATAACATTTAACCTTAATGGTTTTACGCTTAATGTCACTAATCCGAACAATGATGGAGCTTTTTCAACTCAATGCGGCTTGTATGTTTCCGGAACATCAACAATAAGCATAATCGGAGCTGGTGAATTCAATGTTCAGGGTAATAGATACGGAGTATATGCGACATGTTTAAATCCTGGTGATGCTAATGTTACTGTTACTAATGCATCAAGTCCTGCAGGTACAGCAGTTTAATCAGACAAAGCCATTGTTACTGTCAAGACTAATATCAATGCTGGGTATGAAGGAGCATTTGCTAATTTAGATGCTAACATTACTATTGAAGGTAACGTTATTGTAAACTCAGCAACAGGCAACAGTTCGGGATTGAATATGATTTCCTCTTCAACATTTAC
>JBPOHM010000048.1:0-8285 GCA_052035585.1 Bacillota bacterium | reverse complement strand
TGGTTATTGGTCTTAAATATGGACAAAATTATCTTGTATCTAATGAAGAATGCAAAGAAATAACTCTAAAATTCATGGAAGAATTTAAGAAAAGAAATAATACATACACATGCAGAGAAATACTTGGATATGATCCTCGTGATAAAGAGATGGCTAAAAATTTTGCTAGTAAAAAGGGTACTGTTTGTGCAAATGCAATAGAGCTAGCAATAAAAATACTTGAAGAGATGGGAATATAATATAATTAATGCTAAATAAAACTAATGATTAGCTTTCTGGAGGTTTTTATGTCAATCTATTTAAAGAGCTTTGAGCTTCCTAGTATGCAAAAGGAAGAGAGTGTAGAGAATTTATAGCAACACATTCACCGTTTTTATTATCAATGGATGGAGCTAAAATATATGATTTAGATAGTACTCCTGTTAAAGTTAAGCATTGGTATGAATTAGAAAATGTAAGAATATATTATGAATTCTTTAAAGAAAATGAAGATCTCTTTATATAAAAAAGGATACCTAAATTGGTATCCTTTTTTTAATATTGTTGTGATTTACTAAATTTTTGCTTAGTTTGACTTATTTTTTTCTGTTCTGCTTGTTGTGGTTGATACCAACCTCTTTGTGACATTTGCTTAAATATTTCACTTTGAACCTGCAATGATTCATCTAATGATGATTTAAATGCTTGCTGAATATTAGGTGTAGTAGATTCTATAGTTCCATGCATAAACATATCACAGTTTCCCTTTATAACCGATAAAATATTATCCATTATAGCTCGGTCATCAACTGATATGTTTGTATTAGTGTTTGTGCTAGAATTTGTAGTAGAAAAATTAGGCATTGTGCTTTGTAAATTCATATTACTAAAACTTGTGTTACTCATTATGACCTCCTAATTAACCTAATAAGTTATAAAACTTATTATAGCATTGTTGTTTCTTATTAGCTAAACTTTGTACAAATGACTTTAATTGTGGATCCTGCAATTGATTTGCAAAATTAGTATATAATTTGTGCGCTTGTTCTTCATGACCTAAAACATCTTCAATATAAAGTAATTCTTTTGGTGACATTTTAAAATACCTCCATTTTGAATTTTGTTTGCAATTGAATAAAAAAATTCAATGCATCACATATATATTATTTAACGATTAAATGTTTATATGTGTAGATAAAAATATATGTTTTATTAATTAATCCAATTTAAAGTATAAATTAGTATGTATAGTTTACAAAATAAATATTATGTTTACTATTTATAAATTTTTATATTCATAATCCAATTACATATAACATAAACATATATCAAAGTGATATATCTTATTTAAAATACAAATTTTTGTATCTAGAAAGGATTTGAGGTTTAATGAAATTAAGTGAATTATATGATAAAGAAATTATTAATATTGATACTGGAGAAAATCTAGGCATCTTTGGTGATTGTGATTTAATAATTAATGAGAAAACAGGTGAAATAATAAGCTTTATTTCTGGCCAATCATCAAATTTTAGTTTTTTTAAAGAGCAAAAGAGAAGAGAAGTAAGCTGGAAAAGTATAAAAAAAATCGGAAGTGATATGATAATAATAGAAGAAACATAATATAAACTATACTCAAAACTCGGACTTTAAGTTCGAGTTGTTTTTATTATTTTTTGTATAAAAAAATATAAATTACTAAGACTAATAAATAAATTGATATTCGGAGGATAAAATGAAAATTAACAGTATTAATAATATAAAAAATTCAGATGAACTGCAAAGGATAAATCAAATCATGCGAAAGTTAAACATAACACAAATGAGTAATGATGATAACAATGAAAATTCAAATGATAACTCAAATGATAATTCAAGCAATTCAGCAAATTCTGAAAACATAAAAGAAATGGGAACTGTAAGTGAACCAAATCCTAGTAAAGAAATTTGCTTTATAAGTATTATAGGAGAGATAGAAGGGCATAACATACTTCCTCCAAACAGTAAGGCGACAAAATATGAGCATATTATTCCACAAATCATAGGAGCTGAAATGGATAAAGAGGTTAAAGGAATAATGCTTTTAATAAATACTGTTGGTGGAGATGTAGAAGCAGGATTAGCAATTTCAGAGCTTATATGCAGTATTTCAAAGCCTACTGTTTCAATAGTTTTAGGAGGAGGACATAGTATAGGTAATGCATTGGCTGTTTCAGCAAAATACTCATTTATAACACAAACAGGAACAATGACCTTACATCCAATTAGAACAAATGGATTTATTATAGGTGTTCCACAAACCTTTAGATATTTCCAAAAGATGCAGGAGAGAATAACTAATTTTATTGTAGAAAATTCAAATGTAAATAGAGAAGAGTTTTTAAAATATATGTATGATACTGATGAAATAGCTAATGATGTAGGAACAGTGTTAAATAGTGAAGAAGTAATAAAAATAGGGCTAATAGATGAAATAGGAGGCTTTAAAGAAGCTTTAGCAAAGCTAAGAGAAATGATAGCAGAGGCTGATAAAGAATCAGAAAAAGAAAATAATAAATAAATAAACATAAAAGAACTGCAAAGCTTAATTTTTAATCCTTGCAGTTCTTTTATATTATTTCAAATAAAAACCTACAATTTTCATATTTTCATCTATGCTTATTGTAAATGTTACTGTTTGCTTATCATATTTAACAACTCGAACAGCTGTTACAAACTCATTACCGGATTTATCCTTTTGAGAAGCATATGATTAATAGTCAAATTTAACAAAGCTACCTGCTTTAGACATAACCTGATCCTTAGCGTTCTTTAAAACCTCAGGATTTAATGCAGCTTTTAAATCCTCTCTAGTATAATCATTTGTAATTTTTTCAAATTCCTCATTACTAAATAAGGTTATTATTTCTTCAGTCATGACCTTTATCTTGTCTTTGTCAAATTTCTCTGATAGTTCCTTTTCTGAACAAGCAGTAAGAACAACTAAAATTAATAATAAAATCGATAGCTTACTTAATAATTTTTTCATTTTACATCTCCTTTTACTTTTGCCAATTTACGTGGTTTTTAGCTTTATATACATAGAACATCAGTGCAATTGAAATTAATGCAAATATCACTTCTATTATATATATTGAAAGTCCAAACATATTAGTCATAAAACCTATAGATGAATCTATGAGTGCATGTATTAAAATAGCAAATAATAAATATTTAATAGATTTTCTCTTTATTATACCTTCAAAAACAATAAAAGTAAGTCCAATATGTATTCCCATTGCAATTATTCTTTCAATTCCTCCAATAATTGCATAAAGAGGAGTTAAGCTTGTACATTGATTATATATTGTGTTTAGAGTTGCTGTATCTATGTCAGATAGACTTGAATAGAAGGTACCATTATTAATCATTAAAGAAAATACTAAAATATTTATGTATGTTAGACCAGTAATAATCATTGCCTCTATAGCACCATGACCTAAACCAAAGCTTAAGCTATCTGCATAGCGATAATTTTTTTTCATTAAATATTTTATAATTATTAGTCGAAATACTTCTTCAAAAATACCAGCTGTTAAACCAAGAAATATCCAGTATAAATAAGGATATTTTAATTGAAATATAGTATACCAAGTAAAACGTGGCAATAGATTATTAATTATAGGTATTCTCAAAACTACCTGAGATATAAAAAATGCTAATGCTCCTAATATAAAAGGAAATAATGCTTTTTTATATTTTCTTTGTAACAATATTAAACCAATGATAGGTAATATAAAGCAAATTATTATATTCAATATAATCATAGCGATGGTTAAATTAGATATCATTTTATTACACCCCCTAAACATTATTTTTACTTAATGTATATTTAGTTATAACATAATTTGCCTGTAATGTAAATAAATAATATATATTAATAAAATTCAAGATTTTACAAAATTTTATAAAGCCATATATTTTACTAAAATAATTTTTTATAATAATTGCAGAATTAGTATTTTCTATGTTATAATATATATAGTTTATGTTCCATTTGAACTATTATAGCTAATTTAGATATACTATAAATTAATAAACCATATAGGGTAAAAGGGTGGAAGTTATGCCAAGTGCAGAAAAAAAGTTAGTTAATAATAAAAAAACAAGTAAAAATCAAGTGAAAAATAAAAAAACAAGTAAAAAAGCAAAGCAAAATACTAATCTAGATATATTAAAAAAAGAGATAATAGGTGTAATACTCATTTCAATAGCTTCTTTTCTTATGTTTGTTATTAATAAAACTGGACAACAGGGCATAGTAGGTGATTGTATTAAAATAGTCCTAGTCGTTATATTTGGAAAAGGTATGTACATATTTCCCTTTGTTGTAATGCTAATGGGGATTTTGCAATTATTAAATATAATAATCTATAGTGAGAAAAAACAGATAATTGCTATCTCAGGTATTTTTTTATGTATATTAATGATCTTTGCAATCAGAGATTATACTGTACATAGCTTTTTTAAGCTTGATAATTCATTCAGTGAAATAATAAATATTTCAATAGATTTTAAGCAAACACCTATTTTAGGTGGGGGAATACTTGGTAATGTGACAAGCTATATATTTATAAAGCTACTTGGAATAATTGGTACATATATTTTAATAGGAACCTTTATACTTGTATTAACAATAATTTTTACTAATCAAAGCTTAATAAGCTTTTTCAAGATAATATTTAATTTTATTAAAATGGTTTATAAACTCATCTATAATTTTATCTATGTAGAAGTAGATGAGGATGAAGAAGCTCCTAATAAAGCAAAAAATGCAAAAATAAAAGCTTCACCTGTTATACAAGAGGCTGATGCTAAGAATATAAAAATTATTGATTATAACAATGAAAATCTAGAGCAAAAAAATGTTTATAACAAGAATATTACACAATTAAAAATTGAAGATATTAAAATTGAGGATAGTGATAAGCAGCATAAATTAAATAAAGAAAATCAAGAAAAGCATGACATTCATGATAATGATTCTACAGCCTCTCAACAGGAGGATAAGCTAAAGAATACTAAAATAGTTGATAATTCAGCTAATACTACACCAGTTGAAGAATATAAGCTGCCAGATACATCTTTGCTTAATGCACCAAAGCAAAAGGGTAATATTTCTAAGCTAGATGATTTACAAAAAGGAGCAGAAAAGCTTATTGAAACACTTGAAAGCTTTAATATTCAGTGTAATATAACACAAATAAGCAAAGGTCCTGCTATTACAAGATATGAGCTTCAACCAGCACCAGGAGTTAAGGTTAGTAGAATCACAAGCCTTCAAAATGACATAGCATTAAATTTAGCTAGTGCAGATATTAGAATAGAGGCACCAATACCTGGTAAATCAGCTATAGGTATAGAAGTTCCAAATAAAGAAAAGACAGATGTTTTATTTAAAATGTTAGTTGAATCTAAGGAATACAAAGAAATAAATACAAAGATACCTTTTGCCTTAGGTAAGGATATAGCTGGAAATAATATAATTGGAAGCATTGAGAAAATGCCTCACTTGCTCGTTGCTGGAGCTACAGGCTCTGGTAAGAGTGTTTGTATTAATAGCTTGATAATGAGTATACTTTACAAGGCAAGACCTGATGAGGTTAAATTAATATTAATAGATCCAAAGGTAGTTGAGCTAAGTATTTATAATGGTATACCACATCTTTTAATACCTGTTGTTACAGATCCAAGAAAGGCTGCAAATGCACTTAACTGGGCTGTTTCAGAAATGACATCTAGATATAAGATTTTCGCACAAAATAGTGTTAGAGACTTATACTCATATAATGAAAAAATGAAAAGCGAAAATCGATTAGAAGAAAAGATGCCTCAAATAGTAATTATAATAGACGAGCTTGCAGATTTAATGCAGGTAGCTCCAGGTGAAGTTGAGGAATATATAACAAGAATTGCACAGCTTGCAAGAGCATGTGGAATACATCTTGTTGTTGCAACACAAAGACCATCAGTTGATGTTATTACTGGTGTTATAAAGGCAAATATTCCATCAAGAATTGCTTTTGCAGTTTCATCATATATTGATTCAAGAACAATATTAGATGCAAGTGGAGCTGAAAAATTACTTGGTAAGGGTGATATGCTTTATCATCCAATGGGTATTCCAAAGCCTATAAGAATTCAAGGTACATTTATATCAGATGATGAAATCAAGCGAGTTGTTGAACATATTGTTAAACAAAAAATTGAACAAAAACAAAATAATGTAGGTGCAGAGATAGAAAAAGCTCCTACAACTAATGAAAAGGTTGATGAATTGCTAGAAAGAGCAATAGAACTAGTTATTGAAGAAGGCCAAGCTTCTGCCTCGTATTTACAAAGAAGATTTTCTATTGGATATAATAGAGCGGCGAAGCTTATTGATGCTCTTGAGGAAAGAGGAATTATAAGTGGACCACAGGGAAGCAAGCCTAGAAATATACTTGTGACTAAAGAAGAATTGGAAGAAATGAAAGGATAGACAATGAGAAAAATTTATTTACAATCACTAGGTTGTTCAAAAAATCTAGTAGATTCTGAAAATATGCTAGGCATATTAAAAAATAAAGGATATAAAATAGTAGATTTTGCAGATGAAGCTGACTATATAATAATTAACACTTGTTCATTTATAAATGATGCAAAGGAAGAATCAATAAATACAATTATTGAAGCAGTTAGCTTAAAGGGCAATAGAGATTTAAAGGTTATTGTAACTGGTTGCTTAGCACAGAGATACAGTAATGATTTATTAAAGGAAATACCTGAAATTGATATTTTAATTGGAACCTATGAATATGAAAAAATAGACCAATTAATAGAGGAATATGAAATGAACAATGATAAGGTAATAAATGTTGATGTTGAAGAGGAAATAATTGAGGATTTACCTAGAAATCTTTTAACACCTAAATATTATGCCTTTTTAAAGATTTCAGAGGGATGTAGCAATCATTGTACTTATTGTGTTATACCAAAAATTAGAGGAAAATATAGAAGTAGAAAAAAAGAAGATATATTAAAGGAAGCACAGATCTTAGCAAAAGAAGGTGTAAAGGAATTAATTCTTATTGCTCAAGATACGAGTAAATATGGTACAGATTTATATGGCAAAAGACAACTTCATTTATTAGTTCAAGAGTTATCAAAGATTGATGGTATAGAGTGGATAAGAATACATTACTTATATCCTGAAGACCTATATGATGAGCTTATAAATGAGTTTAAGTATAATAATAAGCTATTAAAATATTTTGATATACCAATGCAGCATATTAGCAATAATATTTTAAAGCTTATGAATAGAAAGACAAGCAATGAGCAAATAACAGGCTTAATTAATAAGATTAGGACAGAAATACCAGAGGCTGTTATAAGAACATCCTTAATTACAGGATTCCCAGGTGAAACTGAAGAGGATCATGAGATGCTTAAAGCATTTTTATCAGAATATAAGCTAGATAGAGTAGGAGTATTTAAATATTCAAGAGAAGAAAATACACCAGCTTATAAGATGAAAAATCAAATTAAAGAAGAAGTAAAGGCAATAAGACAAGAAGAACTAATGAAAATTCAACAAGAGATTTCTTATAATAAAAATTGTTCAAAAATAGGTAAAACCTATGATGTAATTATTGACGAGGATTCTGGAGATAATGAGTACTTAGGAAGAACTTATATGGATTCACCAGAAATAGATGGTGCTGTCTTTGTTAATTCAAGTAAAAAATTAAATGTTGGAGAGATTTATAAGGTAAGTATTGTTGATGCTTTAGAGTATGATTTAATTGGGGATATAGAATAGGTAACATGCATCCTTAAGATTTGTAAAAATTTATTAATTTTAATAAATTAAAAAGAAAGGAATGAATTAAATGATTAAAATGAATTTACCAAACAAATTAACAGTATTAAGAGTATTATTAGTCCCAGTTTTTATACTTTTTTTACTTGTAAGTAATAATACTGATATTACATTTTTCAGAATTCTACCATTGTTAATATTTGTTGGTGCTGCGATAACAGATACAATGGATGGTTATATAGCAAGAAAACATAAGCTTATAACCGATTTTGGAAAATTTATGGACCCATTAGCTGACAAGCTTTTGGTATGTGCAGCCTTAATTTGCTTTGTTGAGATAAAATATTTAAGCTCATGGATAGTAGTTTTAATTATATCAAGAGAGTTCATAATATCAGGCTTTAGAATGCTTGCTTCATCAAAGGGTATAACAATAGCTGCTAACATGTGGGGTAAGATAAAA
>JBPOHM010000088.1:0-3571 GCA_052035585.1 Bacillota bacterium | reverse complement strand
CTAATTTTTTAAAAAAATAAAATTATTTTAGATAAGTATTGCACTTGTTTTATATATATGATATAATACATTAAATGATTATCAAATATGCTTATAGTTTGTAAAATAATTACACAAAATAACATAAGTAAAACTAATATGACAGAGGTGGATCAAATGATAAAATATTTTAAATGTTCAGAGGTAAATGAAAATGCTATATACGAGGCTTTTAAGATTGGATTTTCTGACTATATAATTCAATTAGAAATGCCTAAGGATTTTTTCATAAAGCGCTTCTTTGGTGCAGAAGGAAATCAATTAGAAAATTCTGTTATTGCTCTTGATGATGATAAACCAGTAGGACTTAATTTAGGTGGTATTAAGAATTATGAAGGAGTAAAAACACTTAGATGCGGCGCCTTATGTATTCATCCTGATTATAGAGGAACAGAGGTTGCTAAAACACTCTTTAAGCTTCATAAGGAAATAGCTATAGAGAATAATTGCAAGCAATTATTTTTAGAGGTTATTGTTGGTAATGACAGAGCTATTAATTTCTATAAGAAAAATGGATATGAAAAGGTATATGATATATTTTATTTCTCACATAGTAATCCATCAGAAATCAATGCAGCTTTACAAAATGACTTAAGAATTGAAAAGGTTGATATGGATGTAATTAAAACTTTATATCCTGTAATACAAGATATACATATAAATTGGCAAAATGATTTTGATTATATTAGTCAAGTAGAAGGTCAAGCACATTATGGTGTGTTTAAAGGTGAAAAGCTAGTAGGTGGATTAGTTATCCATACAAAAGGAAAAATAAGCTTTTTATGGGTAAGTCCTGAGCTTAGTCATCAAGGTATAGCTAAAGCACTTTTAAATCGTGCTGTAAAAGATCTAAATATAACAAAGCTTTCTATAAACTTCCCTAACAATGCTAAATTACTAGGCTTTGTGAAACACTTAAACTTCACAAGAGATCAAATCTCTCAATATGAAATGTACAAAACATTTTAAAATGTTTTAACATTATAAATATAATAAAAAAGTGGAATGCTGTGAATCTGCCCCCCTCCGTTCACTCTTTCCACTTTTTTCTTATTTCTTATACATTTAGAATTCTAAATTTCATATTCCTATTTTCTTCTGCTGCTTCTTTAAAGGTTTCAATTAGGATTTCTCCATGCTCCCCTAAATTATCAAGCATAGCCTTTTTATTATATAAAATTAAATCATCTACAACAATTGTGGTTAGCATATCCCATAATGCATCTAGATTCATCCCATAGTAATCAGGAAAATTCAGCTTTTGCTTTATATACTCATGTGCTTTTTCTCTTGTTTTCATTTTACTTCCATCTAATAAAATTATCATACTAGACTCCTTTAATATAGCTGTTCGAAGGTTTTATAGTGATCATCTGTATAGAATATAAGTCCATCATTTGAAAATACTATCCTCTCAGCTCCTCTATATCCACCTTCATAATTAATATCACATTCGTAATATTTTCTACCCTCTTTTTTAGGTAATATACCTTCTCTATTAGAAAATACATCACCACCAATGCTCATTTTATCTGTCACATCCCATAGATTTCCTTTGTTTGCATCCCAGCCTCTTTCCTGCGCTTCCTTTTTTGTAATAAAGTTTGAAGGAAGCTTACCATAGGTATGTATATATAATGCAACCTCTTCCTTTGAGGTGTACCGACCAGATTCTTCTATGTTTTGCTGATTTTCTTCTATTAGGCCTTGTTCACCACTATCAATAAAATCCTGAATATCATCCAACAAATCAGGTGTGCATGAGGTCAACATAAAAACTAATAGCATCAGCATTATAAATGCTATTATCCTATTCTTCAATTTATCACTCCTATTTAAAATGTCTTTGTAAGACTATGCTTATATTATATTTTGATATCAAATTAGTGTCAACATAATAAATAACTGCATTTTAAGCTTTAAATATTATTGAGTTATCCTATTAAATGAATTATAATATATCTAATGACTTATAATATAACTTGAGTAAATTAATATAAGGATGTGAAAATTATGTATGAACTAAAAACTAAGGAAACAGATAGTAGTGTTATTGAATTTATGGAGAGCATTGAGAATGAAAAAAAGAAGGAAGATGCATACAAGCTTTTGGACATATTTACTCAAGCTTCAGGTCATAAAGCAAAGATGTGGGGTCCAAGCATAATAGGCTTTGGCTCATATCATTATAAATATGCAAGTGGCCACGAGGGAGATGCACCTTTAGTTGGATTTTCTCCTCGCAAGGCAAAGTTCAGCTTATATTTAGCTGTTGGAGACACATTAAAAGAAGACACATTAAAAAATTTAGGAAAGTGCACAGCAGGCAAAGCATGTGTATATGTAAATAAACTTGATGATATAGATATTAGTGTCTTAGAAGGTTTAATTAAAAGAGCAATAGAATTAATTAATAAAACTTATCCAAGTTAAAATTAGAATGACAACATGGAGGTGTTAAAATGAAATTACTAACTGATTTTCAACGTTCTGCAATTGAAAAGAGCTTGGGTGTATATGGCATCCATGTATATCAAAACGGAAAAACAATAGCTGAACATAGATTTCGCAGTAACGACAGAGAAAATCTTTATTCTGCATCAAAAACATTTGCATCTATTGGTGTAGGTATAGCAGAAAATGAATGTCTAATAAAATTAACTGATTATGTACTAGATTTCTTTCCAGAATTTAAGGATATAGCCTATCCAGGCTCTGAAAAAATAACAATAAAAAATTTATTGCAAATGAGCTCTGGTCATATGTATGAAAACTATAGCCCATATAGCTCAATGGATAGAGCTAAGACCTTCTTTGCAGAGGAAATGAGAAAGCCAGCTGGAACAGCCTTCTATTATGAAAATTTATGTACTTATATGTTAGGAAGGGTTGTTGAAAAAGTAAGCGGTAAAACAATGCTTGATTATTTAAAGCCACGATTATTTGATAAGCTAGAAATAAGCAATCCACAATGGTTTACTTGTAATCATGGGCACACATCATGTGCAGGTGGACTTTACTTAACTACAGAGGAATTTTCTCGTATTGGTATAATGCTACTTCAAAATGGTATTTACAAGGATAAGCAAATTGTCTCTGCAGACTATATAGAACGCCTACATTCTGATTTGGTTGATACCTCCTCTAAAAATGACCCAGAGACAAAGGGTGGTTATGGATATCAGGTTTGGAAATGCACTCCTCCTAACACCTACAGAGCAGATGGAATGTATGGACAATATTGTGTTGTTTTATCAGATTATAATGCTGTAGTTACAGTGACCGCCCATAATGAGGATGAGCCTAAGGATATCCTGCGTGCAATATGGAGCGATATTCTTCCTAAATTAAAATAAAGGAGATATATATGAAGGAGCATGCAATTAGATTAGTTAGAGGAATGGATTTAAGAAAAGAGATAGAAAATTATGTAATTAAAAATGATATAAAAGCTGGCGCTATTGTAGCCTGTGCTGGATGTGTAAGTGAAGTAAACATACGTATTGCTGATGGTATCAGTGAATATAACGAA
>JBPOHM010000343.1:0-8433 GCA_052035585.1 Bacillota bacterium | reverse complement strand
CTTAATAAGGTTCTATCTAAATCAAGAGCTATCATTTTTATATTCATACTTACCGCCTTTTCTTTCCTTATTAAACTATATAATATGATATTTTTTATAAAAATTTCATTTTATAGTAAAAATGTTTAATTCTTAATAATATAACATAAGAGAAAAATTATGTAAATATATTTTTACCATTTTAAAATGAAAATAATATCTTTTTTATTGACATCAGAAATACTAAATTATATAATAGAGAAAAATCAGATTTAAAAAGCAATGATAAGAAATAGTAAGCATTTTGGATATTTCAGAGAGAAGGCGTTTGGTGCAAGCCTTTATAGAAAATCTGCTGAACCAGTCTTTGAGCAATAAACCGAACAATTTTTAGTAGGCTTTATCGGGTTCTCCCGTTACAGAGATAAAGTATCAAGCTATAGCTTTGTACTAAGAGTGTGGATTAAATCCAAATTTAGGTGGTACCACGGACTTGTTAGTTCGCCCTATACTAATATATTTTAGTGTAGGGCTTTTTATATTTAATTTTTAAATGGAGGTTAATTAAAATGAAGCTAAAAAATTTAGTTGGAGACAGATTTAAGGAAAGACCTTCGGATTGCGTTATTGATAGTCATGCTTTAATGCTTCGAGGAGCTTATATGAAAAATGTAGCAAATGGAATATACTCATCCTATCTTCCACTAAGAAGAATAACTAGAAAAATTGAGCAAATTATACGTGAAGAAATGGATGCAATAGATGGTCAAGAGGTACTATTTCCCGTAGTAATGCCAGCATCCTTATGGCAAGAATCAGGTAGATATGAGAGTGTTGGCAATGAGCTTGTACGCTTTAATGATAGAAGTAAAAGCCCTCTTGTCTTAGGTATGACACATGAAGAGGCAGCAGTATCACTTGTTCGTGAATATGGCCAAACCTACAGCAAGTACCCTTTTATGATTTATCAAATTCAGACTAAATTCCGTGATGAAGCACGTCCACGTGGTGGACTTATAAGAGTTCGTGAATTTACTATGAAGGATGCATACTCTTTCCACACATCACAAGAGGATTTAGAGGAATACTATGAACGTTGCTTTAAAGCATATGAAAGGATTTTTAAGCGCGTTGGTATTCCAGAGGTTATTTCTGTTGCATCAGACTCAGGTATGATGGGTGGCAATGTATCACATGAATTCATGCTATTAAATGAGGTTGGTGAAGATACAATTGTTATATGTAAGGAATGTGATTATCGTGCTAATATGGAAGCTGCTGAAAGCATTATATTAAACAAAAGAGATGATGTTTCAGAACAGCTTAGCTTAGTACACACTCCAAATATTCATACAATTGAAGAGGTATGTACATTTTTAAATTCATCTAAAGAAAAAAGCTGCAAGGCTGTAGTTTATCAAAAAAATACTGATGATAGCTATGTAATATTATTCATACGTGGAGATCTTGATGTTAATGAAACAAAGCTAACAAACTATCTAGGCTGTGATGTTCATCCAGCTATAATTACAAGTGAAAGTGGATTAAATGCTGGATATATTGGGCCTTACAATCTAAATGGTAATTATACAGTACTATATGATAAATCATTAGAAAATACAAATAATCTTACTTGTGGTGCAAATAAGGAAGAATATCATTATAAAGGACTTGATATTTCACGTGATATAGGTGAAGTAACATACCATGATTTTGCTAAAGCAATAGAAGGTGGTATCTGTCCAAGCTGTGGTAAAAAATCAATAAGTATATCTAGAGGAATTGAAGTCGGCAACATATTCCAATTAGGCACAAAATACACTAAGGCTATGAACATGCAATATACTGATAGTAATGGTGCTTCACACTACCCTATAATGGGCTGTTATGGAATAGGAGTTGGTAGATTAGCAGCATCCGTTTGTGAAGCTCATCATGATGAATATGGTCCTATATGGCCAATGTCAATAGCACCATGGCAAGTTCATATTTGTGCAGTTCGTTCTGATAATCAAGAGGTTAAGGATTTTGCAGATAATCTATACAATGAGCTACAGGAAAAAGGTATAGAAGTAATTTATGATGACAGAAATGTTAGTGCTGGAGTTATGTTCTCTGATGCAGACCTTCTTGGTGTACCATATAGAATAATTGTTAGTCCACGTAATATGAAGGAAAATTGCTGTGAAATAGTTAGTAGAGACAAATCAGTTCAAATCAAAGAAGCCTTAGAAACAGTAAGTAGTAAAATATACGAATTAGTGAAATAACTATAAGAGTCTAAAATATGAAGCACTTCATATTTTAGACTCTTTTTATAATGCTTTTGCCCAATCCTTTTTTAATATAGCATATTGAGCTAAATCATAAAATTTATCTCCTCTTATACCAGCATCTCTAGAAGTCCCTTCATACTTCATATTGCTTTTTATCATTACTTTTCCTGAAGCAGGGTTATCTGGATCATGCATAGCAACAATTCGATTAAATCCAACTTCTTTAAATAGGTAATTAATTATAGCCTTTAATGCCTCTGTAGTAATTCCTTTGTTCCAATAATTACTAGATATACAGTAACCTATTTCGCATGAAAAGATTACCTCATTAATTTTAAAAGCACTGATACTTCCAATTATCTTTTTTTCATCTTTAATCTCAATTACCCAATTATATACATTATCGTTAATATAAGCATCTACCCAATCCTTCATTAAATTTCTTGTAAATTCAACATTTGGATGAGGTCCCCATGTTATAAATTTTGTTACCTCTGTATCTGTTGCCCAATTATTATACATAGCTTCAGCATCATCAATAACAAATCTTCTAAGAATTAATCTTTCCGTTTCAATTGTAATTGTACCTTTATGTAACAGCATAGTATACCCCTATTTCTTATATTCTTCTTTGGTTATTGAATAGCATACATCATCAACAATCTTTCCATCTGGTAATATACTTGCCATTCTTAATATACCCTCAAATTTAAATCCACATTTTTCTATTACCCTTTTTGATTGTGTATTAAATGGGTAATGATAAACAGATATAATATCTAAATCCAACTCATTAAAAGCGTAATCTAAAACTCTTTTAGTAGCCTCTGGTACATAGCCATTACCCCAATATTTTTCTGATAAAACATATCCAATCATTTTTACGTTGGGTATTTCTCTTTTTTGATCCTTATGTAATCCAAATGATCCAATAACCTTATTAGATTTTTTCTCAACTATTGCCCAGACCTCATCCTTTTCAATAAACATCTTTAAAATTTTCTCACTATCTTCCTTAGTTTTATGTGGAGGCCATCCTGCATTTGGTCCTACATTAGGACTTTTAGCAAATTCAAATAAATCATCTAAATCATTTTCTGTATATTTTCTTAATATCAATCTATCAGTTTCAAGTGTTTTCAATTGCCCATCCTCCTATTTTATATAATATATATAAGTTTAATTCTTAACAATATACCATAAAAGAATAATTGTGTAAACATATTTTTTACAAAAAATTCCACAATAAAATAGGAAATAGACATTACTTCATTTAAATAACACTAGCAGTTAAACATGCTTATTTTACGAAAACTATTAATAAGATATTTAAAGTTAAGAAAGTCCCTCTAATTATATGATGTAATATGTTAATCTTTCCAAATGTATATTTTCCATTTAAAATACATGCTAGCATTATAATAATTGAACCAATAATTAAGGCTATTATGCTAAGCAATGTAAAATCAAATATTTGTAATACTAAAAAAGCTATAATACAAATTTGCCCAAAGAATTCTAAGAGCTTTATCCCTATTTTTATTTTCTTATTAATTAGAAAAGCTAATGTTGTTAATATACTAAAGGCTAAGATTAAAACAGTACATATTAATTTAATCATGGCAAATCACCAGAACCCTCTAATACATTTTCAATCTTTTTAATAGATTTTTCTAATAGCTTTTTCGATACCTTGATTTCACTTTCCAATACTAATAAATTATTATATGCCTTGCTTAAAATGCTTTTGCTTTCTTTAATAATACTCAATTTTTCTTCAAAATCATCCGAAGCATTATCATATATTTCGTTTAGCTTAAATAATACGACAATATCATTTAATGATAAGCCTAGCTTCTTTAATGTTAAAACAAGCTTCAATTGCTTTAAATCATTATCTGTATATTCCTTTCTATTATTTGACTGTTTATCAACCTTTAATAAACCTAATTTCTCATAATACCTTATAGTATCAATAGATACATTACTCTTATCTGAAAATTCACTTATTTTCATAATTTCACCTCCAAGCATATTATAAAACATGGAGTTAACTCCATGTCAAGAATTATTTTTTATTTATTAATTTAGTAGCAACTAATTTAGTAACATTTTCTTTGAATTAATCATATTATTTTTCAGAAATCTTTTTAAACTATTGAAAAATAATAGATATTAGTTTATATTATTATATGAAAGATTAAAGCATTCTACAGGAGATAATACTATGTTAAATAACAAAACAAGCTCAGTGCCAAAAATTGCTGCAATTCACGATATGTCAGGCTATGGGAGATGCTCTCTAACTGTTATATTGCCAATTATTTCGGCACTTGGTTCTCAGGTATGCCCCATACCTACTGCTATACTAAGTAGTCATCCAATGTTTAAGGATTTTTACTTTTATGATTGCACAGAGCATATAGAAAAATATTATGAAAAATGGGAATTAAATTCACTTAAATTTGACTGTATGTATAGTGGTTTCTTAGGCTCTGAAACACAAATTGATTTAATTATTTCTATACTTGATAAAATGAAAGCAAGTAATAACACTTTAGCCGTTATTGACCCAGTTATGGGTGATCATGGCAAGGTATATTCAACATATAATCAAGAGATGGTAAATAAAATGAGTGAATTAATCAAGCATGCTGATATAATAACTCCTAACTTTACTGAAGCTTGTTTATTATTAAAAAGAGAATATATCTCTGAAAATTTGGATATTAATACTTTAAAAGAATTTTTAAAGGAGCTTAGCAATATAGGTCCTAATGTAGTTATATTAACAGGCATACAAACAAACAATAATGAATTTGCTAATCTATGTTATGATAAAACAAAGGATGAATATTATATAGTTCCTTATGAATACATTGATGCTAAATTCCCTGGAACTGGTGACCTATTCACATCCTTGTTTGTTGGATATTTATTTAAAGGGAAATCTATACCTCAAGCTATAGAAGAAGCATCAAGATTTGTGACCTTAGCTGTTAAAACTACACTAGCAGACAAAACTGATAATAGAGATGGTGTGGCTTTTGAGAAAATTATTAT
Source organism: Bacillota bacterium (assembly GCA_052035585.1). GTDB lineage: Bacteria > Bacillota > Clostridia > Tissierellales > Sedimentibacteraceae > UBA1535. The sequence goes on along the minus strand of JBPOHM010000343.1, from coordinate 3,115 downwards.
AGAGCTTTTTAATGAGTTAACAGAATATAAATATAGACTAATTTAGCTAAAAGTATTGATATCTACACAATAATACATAATTTATTGAATAAATCTGTACCCTATAAAATAATTAAAACTGGATATTTTCACAAGTACAAATTCTGTATATAATATTTATAGATATGAAACTATAAATATTATTGGAGGTAGATATCATATGAGCAATAGAAGAAAATTTTCAACTCTTAAATTAGCAATAATAGGTTTAATGGCTGCGTTAGTATTTGTAGCTACTAATTTTAGAATAGACATACCTACACCACTTGGCAAAACAATGCTTCATCTTGGTAATGTTATGTGTATCTTAAGTGGATTGTTGTTTGGTAGTTTAACTGGAGGCTTAGCAGCAGGCTTTGGCTCAGCAATGTTTGATTTATTCGATCCAACCTTTGCACCAGAATTCTGGATCACATTTATTATGAAATTTGCTATGGGTTATATAGCAGGTTATATAGCACACAGTAAAGGACGTAATGGCGAAGATAAAATATTTAATATTATTGCTGCTGTTGTAGGAGCTTTTGGCTATGTAGTTCTTTACATAGGAAAAACCTTTATAATGAATTACTTAATTCTAGGCAACAAACTAGAGGCTGTAATTGCAGTAACAATAACAAAAGGAACAACATCATTAATAAATGCCATCATAGCAGTAATAGCATCTTTAGCAATCGTACTTGCTATAAGACCAGCTTTAAAGGCTGCTGGACTATTTGACAAATTAGCAAAATAATAAAAAATTAAGGCTACATTGAAATTTACTTCAATGTAGCCTTTTTTATTTTAAATCAAATTACTAAATTTATAACTACTTTAATTCTAATGCTAATTTTTTAATTTTTTCTTCAATTAAACGAATTATATTTATAAATTCTGTATCATCCTTACCTGTTGGATCTTCTAATCCCCAATCCTCGCTATATTTACATGGTAAAAATGGACATTGAACATTACATCCCATTGTTACTACTACATCAACTTCAGGAATATCAGTTAATAATTTAGAATATTGACTTTTTTCCATATCAATTCCATAAAGTTGTTGCATTAATCTTACTGCATCTTGATTAATTTGTGATTTTAATTCTGTTCCTGCAGAATAACTTTCAAACACATCAGAAGCAAAGTGTTTCCCAAGTGCTTCCGCTATTTGACTTCGACACGAATTATGAACGCAGATAAATGCTACCTTTTGCTTGTATTTTTCTTTTTCCATCAAACATCTCTTTATAACTCTTTTAATCTCCTTTAAATTTTTTATTTTGATAAAATATTTTCAAATTTTCTGGCATTATATAATCATTAGATATCACAGATTTATTGTCAGAAAATAAGGTTTTTAAAATAGAGCTTGCCAACATCTCTTTTGGTGGTATTTCATAGGTTTTATCGCTCAGCAAGTTCTGGAGTAGACATTTCCTTTTTACGCAATATAACTTTATACCCAGCTAAATTTAAAGTTGGTACCATAGTCTTAGCTACATCTCTTAACACCTCATATGTACCTATACATCTATCACATACATTTAAGTCTAGGTATAAATATTCTATAACAGCGCTATTTTTATGTTTCATTTTATATTTCATTTAATTCACCTCAAAATTAAACCAATGCTTTGTTTTGTTAACAATTCTAACCATTAAAAGCATTACAGGAACCTCAGTAAGAACTCCTACAGTAGTTACAAGGACAACTGGTGAGGTAGGTCCAAAAAGTGCAATAGCAACTGCTACTGAAAGTTCAAAGAAATCTGATGCACCAATTAGAGCAGCTGGGGCTGCTACATTATGTGGCTGTTTTGTTATTTTACATACCCAATATGCAAATGCTGCAGTTAAAATATTTTGTAATATTAACGGAACCGCAATTAAAAGCACATGCAATGGATTTTCAAGTATAGCATCACCTTGGAAGGAGAATATAATAACCAAAGTCAATAAAAGTCCTATAATTGTAATATTATCAAACTTAGGTATGAATTTTTTTGTAAAATATTCCTCACCCTTTTTCTTTATCATAAAATATCTTGTTAAATATCCTCCAACAAGTGGAATAACAACAAATAATACAATAGAAAGAATTAAAGTATCCCAAGGAACAAAAATATTAGTAACACCTAATAAAAATGATACTATTGGTACAAATGCTACAAGTATAATAAGGTCATTAACTGCTACTTGTACAAGTGTATGAGCAGGATCACCTTTAGTTAAATTACTCCAAACAAATACCATGGCAGTACAAGGTGCTGCACCTAATAAAACTGCTCCAGCTACATAGTTTTTAGCAAGCTCAGTAGGTATTAATGCTTTAAACACTATGTAGAAAAAGAAAGATGCAAGCCCAAACATTAAAAAAGGTTTAATAAGCCAGCTTGTTCCACTCGATATAATTAAACCTAATGGATTTTTACCTACATTTTTAATAGATTGAAAATCTACCTTCATCATCATTGGATAAATCATTATCCAAATAAGTATTGCTATTGGAATAGATATTTGTGAATACTCAAAACGATTTAGAAAATTCGGAATACTTGGTAGATATTTACCAATTAATATTCCAGCTATCATACAGAGTAATACCCAAATTGTTAAGTATTTTTCAAAAAAACTAATTCCTATTAACTTTTTACTATTGCTTTTCAAAATAAGCCTCCTTATTTATGTAAATTTTTGTAGCTATTTAACTAGCATTTGAAACTTTTACAAACTATTTAATATCTTAATAATCTTTTCTTTTTTTACAACTTGACCACTGACAACTAATTTCCCATCTATCATTAATGATGGAGTTGACATAACACCTAGCTTAACCATAGCAATTAAATCTTCAACCATTTCAATTTCAATATTTAGACCTAACTCATCTAAAGCTAATTTAGTATTATCATATAATTTATCACATTTATCGCATCCAGTTCCAATGACTTTTATATTCATAATTGTTCTCCTTAATTTTTTAATTGCATTTCTAAACCAACATATTTATTCCATGCATCATATATCTTTTTAATTAATGCTGGACCAATCCTTGATATAAATACAAGCTGCGATTTTTCTTGTTTATTAC